>JAPOLY010000094.1 GCA_029976805.1 bacterium | reverse complement strand
GCTCGAGAGCATTTCATTGGGGCAGTTATCGATAGTATTGGGCGCAGTCCATGTCACGACTGCACCACACATACCCTGGTCTGACGTCATGGAAATATCACCACTGAGACCTGAAAGGGTCGGAGCCTGATCATCCGTCACTGAGACCGTGAAGCTGTGAGTTCTTTGGTTGTTACTGCTGTCGATGATCATCATCGTCACAACAGTCTCACCCTTGTCGAAGAAACTTCCGGATCCATGACTGGTCGTTGAAGAAAGAATCGAGCAGTTATCTGAAACCTGAACCGGATCCCATGAGACGATGGCACCGCACTGATTCGGGTCGGTCGTCACAGAAGTTGATGCCGGCGGATTGAGGAATTCCGGCAACTCGTCATCCAGTACTGTCACTTCAAAGGAATCAGAAACCGTCAATCCGGCCGCATCCGTGCCGGTGTAAGTGATCGTGTGGGATCCCACTGACAGAGTTGCACCATTGGCAATATCAGAACCGGTACTGGAGATGGAGCAGTTGTCCGCGAAGGAAGGCTCTGCCCAGGTTACGACAGCACCACACTGATCAGGATCATTGGTCACCGTGAAATCCAGTGGGAGTCCAGAAATGGTCGGATTTTCGTTATCCAGAACCGTCACTGTGAAAGTGCTGGTACTGGAGTTTCCGTAATCATCGGTTGCTGTCAGGGTCACTTCAGTCACACCCAACGGGAATGTTCCACCGTTGATATGCGAACTGCTGACCATCGGTGGCGGAGAGCAGTCGTCTTCTGCGACCGCAGCAATCCAACTGGCTGCCGCAGAGCAACTTCCCGGCTCAGTGGATTTGATGATGTCGCCCACGGTAGTCACGAATGTGGGCGGATTGCTATCGACCGCTTCGCCAGACTCACACTCGTCTGGAATTCCATTGGAGTTGCAGTCTTTCGAGAATCCGGTAAAGAGCTGACACTCGTCGGGAACTGCGTTGTTGTCACAGTCGAGGGAGATTCCACTCGCCAGGTCACAAGTATCCAACTCAAAGTTGTTGTTGCAGTCGAGTGCCGGCTGGCTGACCAACTGGCATGCATCCAACTGTCCATCATTATCGCAGTCACCACTGGTTGTGGCGATCTCACAGTTGTCGATCAATCCATTGGCATTACAGTCGCCCGCACCGGACGCCAGGTCACAGGAATCGGGAGTTCCGTTGCCATCGCAGTCTACATCAATCTGACTGGCGATATCACAACTGTCGATAATTCCGTTGGCATTGCAGTCCTGAGCACCGGAGAGAAGATCGCAACTGTCGGGAATTCCATTGCCGTTGCAATCGTCTTCACAATCGTCGGGAATGCCGTTGGCATTGCAATCGAGGCTCAAGGCACCACTGATATCACAGGAATCAAGGATCCCGTTATTGTTGCAGTCAAAAGTGCCACTGGCCAATTCACAGGAATCAGGAACACCATTCGCGTCACAGTCTTCTGCTGCACCCGAAAGGGTTTCACAGGAATCGATGATCATGTTGCCATTGCAATCAGATTCCAGGCCACTATTGATCTCACAACGGTCGTCAAAGCCGTTGCCATTGCAATCAGGCCTAACTTCGCGGAATTCGGTAAATGCGATCACTTCGGGAGCACTGTAGAAGATCCACTCTCCATCAGTCGCAACACTACTTCCGATGGCATTTCCTGAGACGGTCCCGATGGGCCTGATTGAATCCATCAATGTCCAGGAACCATCTCCCGCTCTGTTGTAGACATGGGCGAAACCACGGGAAGCATCCGCTCTCGGCTCACCGACGACCATCAGGTCTCCAGTCATTGCCAGAGAATCTGCATATCCATTGGTGTCCAAAGTACTGCTGACTGTTCTGCCACCAGCAATCCAATCGCCGCCACCAGCAGACCGGTCGAAGGTATAAACTGCGCCCACTGGGCCAGAGTTTGCTCCAGCAGGAGCGCGCTCAGCTCCGACCACCATGGTGTCGCCACTGACCGCAATCTGGGTTCCAAAACGGTGTCCCTGGGTACTGTCGAACGCCTGAAGCGTCTCCATCAATACCCAACCCCCACCGAAATTACGGAATCCAAATACATGACCTGCAGAGGATCCTCCGGCAGCAGGAGCTCCCAGGAATACCCAACCGCCACTGGCAAACGCAACGGAAGTTCCAATCTCTTCACCACCACCGGTGACAGGATTGGTGGGTGCAAGGCGTGTTGCCCTCTCCCAACCGGTTCCGGTTTGGGACCAGATTTCAGCGTATCCACCAGGGGTGGGCCCAATCGGGTCCGGATCATTATCTCCGTCGTCTCCCAGCGTAGCCTGAGGTGCGCCAATGACGATATCTGAGCCCACGATGTCTACCGAGAATCCATAGAGTGCTCCAAAGGTGGGCAGCTCGGCTTCAAGAATCTGAGCCTGGATCCACCCGGTCTCGATTCTCTGGAAGACGTAGGCTTTACCGGTCTGACCATTCCCCATCGGAGCACCGATCACTGCGGTATCTCCGGAAATAGCCATACTGAAACCGAATCCATCGAGATTGTTTTGATCGGTGGGGTCGTTCGGGACCAGATATCCATCCAGAACCCAACGGGTTCCCACACGCTTGTAGGCCTCGACGATGCGCATCACGATCGGTTCAACTTCTCCTGGAGGCGGTCCAGGCTCTCCTGCCGGAGGAGGCTCGGCAGGATCAGTTACCAGCATCCAGTTGGCATTCATCACTGAATTGGAGGTTGCTGCACCCAAGCCCAGTTGCACCGGCGGAACTGGCTCGCAGATGTCGAGAATCCCGTTCATATTGCAATCGGCATTCAGCACTGCATTGAGATCACACTCATCGGGAATCCCGTTGAAGTTGCAATCGTCGCTGAGCCCTTGCGAGATATCACAGGAATCAGCTTGGCCATTGGCATTGCAATCTACAGTTGGCGGACAGACTTGTGCAGAACTGTCAACTGTCGCTACGAGCAGCAAAAGTGCAGTGATCGCACTTACAAAAATACGCATGGGAAACCCTCCCACTCTCTGAATAGAAATGTCGAGTACACAACCCCTAAATACGGCGAACCCACCCCATCTACCCCAGGGTGCCAGGAAACCGCCGTTTCCAAAGTTGGCCTTCCAGACCGTCGGGGCTGAATAACTGATTCCCATCCCTCAATACCGCGAATAACCGCGAATGAGAGACCGGATTCCCCGGCCTATCTGGAGGCTTCTACCAGCATTTTATACCGACTTTGTTAATGCTTCAGAACCACTTTTTCCCCAAATAGAAATGAGATCGGAACTATCTATCACAATGTAAAAACTACACTTATGGATATATCGAAACTGAAATGTTAACGACGTTTCTAAAGTAAATAAACTGCCTATGGATTTACATACAGATAACCCCAGGACAAAAAAAAATGGCGCCGGTGCGGTCATAAATGACACGTCACCGACGCCGATCCCCACTCAAATCTATCTGAACCCAAGAGTTGGGCTAGGGACAACTGGTGTAGGCCTCGCACCCGAGGCTCACTCCGCCTGCAGGATCAACTCCGCAGTTCGGGTAAGGAGCGGGAGGAGGATTGGTTCCATTGAACTGGTATCCAAGAATGCTGATCACGTCGGATACGTCGATTGAACTATCGTCATTCGCATCCGCCGCATCATTACAGGTCGAATCCGCTCCGTCAGCAAACAGGCTTTGAAGCAGGAAGATACCGTCAGCGATGTTGACGATCCCGTCGTCATTGCCGTCTCCCCTGAGGAAGTTCAACTGGCACTGGTCCGGGATTCCGTCGAGGTTGGCGTCCAACAGAAGGCCTGCAGCAATGTCGCAGGAATCGGGGATTCCGTTGCCATCACAGTCCTCTGTCTCACCGGCAGCGATTTCGCAAGAGTCCGGAACCGCATTCTGGTTACAGTCTTCCAAAGTACCCGTGAGCAAATCACAACTATCAGGAACCTGGTTTCCGTCACAGTCCTCAACACCTCCCGCGAGGATATCGCAGGTATCCGGAGTGCCATTCTGATCGCAATCAGAAAGAACGCCTGTCACGAGATCGCAGCTGTCCGGAATCTGGTTTCCGTCACAATCGTCCGCAGCACCGGAGAGAATCTCACATGCGTCCGGGATTCCGGTACCGTTGCAGTCCTGCTCAGTACCCACCAGGATTTCGCAACTGTCCAGATTGCCGTCGGCATCACAGTCCTGCCAGTTGCCTGAGGCAATATCGCAGCTGTCCGGAATACCATTGTCATTGCAATCCAGAGCTGTGCCGCTGGTCACCTCACAACTGTCGGGCACACCAGAAGAGTTACAGTCAGATTCTACACCGCTGGTGATATCACAACTGTCGGGGATTCCATTGCTGTTGCAGTCAGCAGCCTGCCCGTTGGCCACCTCACAGGAATCGGGAACACCGTTGGTGTTGCAATCAAGCGCAGTACCGGAGCTGATGTCACAGGCGTCCGGTACGCCGTTGCCATTGCAATCCGGTGATTCGCCGGAAGCGATCTGGCAACTGTCGGGCACGTTGTTGCTGTCACAATCTGCTGTTCCGTTGGCCAAATCACAGCTGTCCGGAACACCGTTGCCATTACAGTCCGGTGTCGCTCCGCTGGCGACTTCACAACTGTCCGGGATACCCGATCCATTGCAGTCTTCAGCAGCACCGCTGGAAAGGTCACAGGAATCCGGAATGCCGTTGCTGTTACAGTCCGGTGTTGCACCGGAAGCCACGTCGCAGGCGTCAGGAACGTTGTTGGTGTCACAGTCGTCTGCCAAGCCCTGCTCGATATCACAGATATCCAACTGGCCATTGGCATTGCAGTCGAATGCGATACCGGAAGCGATGTCACAGGAATCCGGAATCGAGTTCTGGTTGCAATCATCTGCATTTCCGGTGGCGAGGTCACACTCGTCCAGCGTTCCGTTGCCATTACAGTCGGAAGCAGAACCATTGGCCAACTCACAAGTGTCAATCACGCCGTCAGCATTGCAGTCAACTTCAGATCCGCTGGCGATTTGACATGCGTCAGCAATTCCATCGTTGTTGCAATCACTTTCGACGCCCAAAGCAATATCACAAAGGTCCGGCTGACCGTTGTTGTTGCAATCAGCAACAGTACCCTGTGCAATCTCACAAGCATCCAGAACTCCACTGTTGTCACAGTCGAGACCAGATCCGGTCAGAATCTCGCAAGAGTCGATCAGTCCGTCACCGTCACAGTCCGCTGCGATTCCAGAAGCGATCTGACAATCGTCGGGCACTCCGTCCAAATCACAGTCAAGGACCAGTCCCTGTGTGATTTCACAGACGTCAAGAATGCCATCGTCGTCGCAGTCAGGCTGGCACTCGTCAGGAATGCCGTCCTGGTTACAGTCTGTGGAAATGTCTTCTGCGATGTCGCACACGTCGGGGATACCATTCGCGTTACAGTCCGGCCCACTGACCTGAACACTGACAACTCCAGTGATCGTCGCAGTGTTTCCACTCTCGTCACTGACAGACCAGAGGATCAGGGTTTCACCACGGGGGTAAATACCGGAAGCGTCAGCTGTACCGTTGAAGCTGTTGGTGATCTGGGAAACACCACAGCGGTCGTAGACTTCCAACAGCGGAACCTCGACGAAGACTTCACAAGAGCCCTCAGGAGCGTCCACGATCACCGGGACAGGAATCTCGATAGTCGGCGCCTCATCATCAATCACCGTGACAGTGAAAGAAGCGGAGGTGCTGTTGCCGCTGATGTCGGTAGCAACGTAGTTGACCACAGTCATTCCTACAGGGAATACGGTTCCAGGCTGGTAGTTTGACTCCACCTGAAGAAGGTTGCAGTTTTCGATGACTACCGGCTCAACCCAGGTAATCTCTGCACCACAGATTGTCGGATCAGACACCGTGGTGATATCTGCCGGAATTCCAGTCAGAATCGGATCGATACTGTCGATCACATTGATCTGGAAGGAGGCGGTCGTGGTGTTTCCATGAACGTCCGTCACCAGAATCTCAACAGTATTTACACCGACCGGGTAAAGGTCACCTGAGTTGTGGCTGGTGACGATGGACGCCACTCCACAGTTGTCGGTAGCAGTCGGTGCTGGCCAGTTGGCGATCATGGTGCACTCATCCTCATTGGCCAGAATCGTCTGATCCTCGGGAATCAGTGTGATCAGGGGAGCCTGAACGTCGGTTACGGTCACAGGGAAGCTGACCTGTGTGACGTTTCCAGCCAGATCGGTAGCGGTGTAAACCACTTCCGTGGTTCCCACGGGGAAAGCAGTACCCGGCTCGTGGGTTTTCTCAAGATTGAAATCGCCACAATGATCCAGCACAGACGCCTCAGCCCAGTCCACGATGGCCAGGCAGGAATCCGGATCCGTATCGCTGCTGATATCCAACGGCAAGCCACTGATCTCGGGACCATGAACATCCGTGATGTGTACTTCGAAACTGGCAGATTGGGTATTGCCCTGCAGATCGATGGCAGTGTAAGTCACCGTGGTGATTCCAAGGTTGAAGGAATCTCCATTCTGGTGGCTCGTTTCCACAGCGAACTCTCCACAGTTATCACTGATCAGGGGCTCTGCCCAGTTGACACTGCCCATGCAGCTGTCACTGGTTGTCACACCCTCCACCACGGTCGGCAGATCGGTGATCGTCGGCGCCTCTCCGTCAATGATCGTCACAGTAAATCCGGCCGTCGATTCATTACCGTGAATGTCGAGGGCGGTGAAGACGATGGTGTGCTGACCGATTTCCAGGAAGGTTCCATTCTGGATGTCTGAGGTCAAACTCGTCACCTGGCAATTGTCGGTCACACTCGGAGAGCTCCATGCAACAACTGCACCGCAAAGGCCCGGCTCCGTTTCGATCAGGTCGATCGAAGGAATGTTGTTGATCTGAGGCATCTCATTGTCTGTAACAGTGATCAGGAACTCAAAGGTGGTGACCAACTCAGAGTTGTCTGAAACGCTGTAGGTCACAACCGTGTTGCCAACCGGGAAGAAATCTCCCGGCTGATGAGTAGACAGAATGTTGTCAACCAGGCAGTTGTCGGTGATCACAGGAGCATCCCAGTAAACGGTTGCTCCGCAGAATCCCGGATCTGTGGATACAGATACTGCACTTTGAAGGCCAGAGATCACCGGGGCCTCAACGTCTTCAACCGACACGAGGAAATCGATGCTGGTCTCATTGCCGCTTCCGTCGACGAGGGTGTAGGTCACCAGAGTTTCACCCACTTCGAAGAAGTCTCCAGGCTCATGGGATTTGGTCAGACTGGCGATTTCACAGTTATCGGAAATCTCCGGCTCAGTCCATGAAGCGCTGGTACCACATGAACCACTGGCGCTCTGAAGGCTGAGTCCTGAAATCGAAGAGCTGAACTGAGGAACCTCGTGGTCAACCACAGTCACTTCAAACTCATGGGAGACACTGTTACCTGCAGCGTCACTGACGATCTGCTGAACCAGTGTGGTGCCCTTCGGGAAGAAAGATCCACTCTCATGACTATTGGTGATGCTGTCGATGGCACAGTTATCGTTAGCCTGAATCTCAGACCAACTGTAAATCGAACCGCACAGTCCATCCTGCACCTGGATTTCAACAGAGGAAGGTGCGCTCAGGATGATTGGGGTTTCAACGTCGACCACTTCAATCGAGAACGAATCTGTCGTGACGTTGCCAT
>JAPOLY010000061.1 GCA_029976805.1 bacterium | reverse complement strand
TTTCCATTGCCATTGGGGCTTCCGCTGAAGTCGTCTTCGCCGTTGTCGACCTCACGTTCACCACTGCCATCATCCACAATCCAGGTGAGGCCATCCGACTCGGGGAAGACAAAGGTTTTCCCCCGATCATAATGCTGCTCCCGGTTGATGCTGCTGGTCGAGTCCGGGTCAGGGGAGGGAAGCAGAATGTAGTAATCGGCTCCCGGACGGGCTTTTTCAATGTCTGTTGGGTAGTCGTCCGTCACACCATCGTGATGAAAGATGAAGTAGGTCCAGCGACCATCCCGACTCTGCCCCTTGTGTTGCTTGAGACCATCCCGAATCGCCTGTTCCACTGACTGGGTGATGATCACCGCATTGGTCGATTCCACCGCCCGACGACCGGAATCCATGGCGACAGGAAAAACTGCCAACAGCCCCAATAGTCCGACAGTCAGAATCACGACCGCCAAAAGGATTTCGAGAATGGTGAATCCACTGACCGGTTCTTTCGCCCCCGTGTCCCGGAGGTCAAGACTCGAAGAAAGAGGAGTCAGCGCTCTTTGCAAACTCATCAGTCCGACTCCAGTTCCGCCACTTTGCTTCCGGCACGCCCCGTCGCCTTGATATCGACGTAACAGACCCTCAAGTCACCTCTCTGGGCAATGATGAGATCTCCTCCGTACGGAGGATCGGTATCAAACTTGTATGAAGGGATGTCGGTCAATGCCTGAAAATCGATGGTTCCATCAAAATTGAGGTTCAGGTAAAGGTCGCCACGCATCGGCTTCCAGTCATCCTGACTCAATCCGTCACTCTGGGCGACGAGCATCTCCGGCAGATCGTCGTACTCCATGCGGGCACAGGGCATCGAATAGGAAATCAATTCGACATCGGTCGCATTGATCGATCTCAGACCACCCTCAAATCCACCCGGATCCTCACCCTTTGGGTGACGATAAAGACGCACCCCTTTTTTGAGGAAAACCACAGAGTGTTTCTGCTTCTTGGTCACCGTGGAGTTGCGTGCTTCGTTGATAGCCGTGATGACCACGGAAGCAGCATTCTCGATGCGGCGATCCTGGAAAATCTTGGTCACAGCCGGGGCAATAAAACCGGCAGCCATGATGATGATCCCAATGGTCACAATCATCTCGACGAGGGTGAAACCCCGATCCGGACCGGCAGTGAGGTGTGAAGGACGGAAATCCATTCAGTTACTCATATTCCAGTTGGTGATGTAATCTTCATACTCTTCGGTGTCCTCGTGGCCAGAGGAACCATGACTCCAGATGTCATACTCGTTGGTGTTCTGAGGGCCCAGAACACCTGTGAGATCTTCGATTTCCCGCGGGTCTTCCATGTGGGTGTATAGGTCCTCATCAAAATCCAGATGGGTTTCGCCCAGGCTCTGGGGACTGAAGGCCTCATCACCCCCCATCACATTGTCGTAATGCAAAGGGTTGGCCCATGCGTCAAGGATCTGACATGCGTCAGGATCTTCTTCTGTGACGTAAAGCTCATCGGAGCGGAAGTCACCGATCGGCGGATTTTCACCCACGACCCGGACTTCTCTACCCACTTTACGGGTCAGTCTCATGGGTTGGGTCAATGCCAGAGTCAGGGCTGCACCACCGGTCAGGGGAGTCCCCTCTTCAGTGATGACATCGACGCCATCCAGTCCATCCGACGGGAAGGAACCAGTGATTCCTTTATAGGTTCCCAGGTTGAGGCTAATCCTTGCAATCAAGGCTTCTGTCGCTTTTGCCGAGGTGTTTTCGAGATATCTTCCCGCTCCCACCGCCAACATCGACATCAGAAATACGATCAGGGAAATGGTGACCAGCAACTCCACCATGGTAAAGCCGGCCTGAGGACGACGTCTCATTTTAAGGGACAAGGTTTTACCAGTTGCCAATGTCATCGTACTCCTCGTCCTCTTCGGGGTATCCGAAACAGGCTTCATTCTCGCCGTCAGGGCCAATCGACCAAAGATCGAATCCCCGGCGTTTGAGCATCCAGTCTTCCTTGGTTCGTTTGGATTTGTTCTCGCGGTAGAAGTAGGGCTCACTCCACGGATCGAGGTAGTACTTGTCGACCTCGGGGTCGAAAAGTTCATCCCGACTAGCTCGCTTGTATTCTTCCTCGAAATCTTCATCGATGACGGCAATCCGATCCGCAGCCATATCGCTGTAGGGAGCATTTTTGCCCGCTTTTCCCTCGGGCGGACGCTCTCCCTGAAGATTTTCGTAAAGAATCGGGAAACAGTTGAATGTTTCCAGATCTTCCCCGCCCAACTTCATATCCCATCCCGGATAGACGCCTTCATCGCGGGCGTAGGCCTCAAGGGCACTATTAAGGGTGGAGATGTCACTCTTGGCGTTGGCCTCGAAACTGCGGGCCTGAGCCATCTGGATCATCTTGGTCACCAGAGTGGAGAGAACTCCAATGATCGCCACAACAATCATCAGTTCGATCAGGGTGAAACCCGCTTTGGAAGAAGCGGTCCGGGTCTGGCCCGTCGAGCGGGTCCGGAAAAAACTGGTCATGTCACTTCCCTTCCGAGAATGGCGTCTCCCACAGGTCTTGGGACGAACCGTTGCACCACGAAAAACAGTGCTTGGAGACGATCGATCCATTGTGACCGATGACGGACGGGAGGCAAGACCCGAAAGTAGTTTATAGGTCTGCAGATACGCTTGAATTGACGCTGAAAATCCACTCCGGAGTTCCAGAAATCCCGAACGAGTATGAGACGACCAAAGCCGCTCGAAGATGGAAGCCCTGATCTCGATCAAAAGTCGATCACGCGTCGATCAGGTACTCTTCAATGAAGCCGGTGTCGAGATTGCCCTTGACGAAGTGGAAGTGCTGGAGCACTTCGCTATAGAAGGGAATCGTGGTGTGAACGCCCTCGATGGTGAACTCATCGAGCGCACGGCGCATCGTCAGAATCGCCTCTTCCCGGGTGTCCCGGTGGACGATCAGTTTGCCGAGAAGTGAATCGTAGTTACTGGGAACGGTGTATCCCGAATAAGCGTGCGAATCGAGACGAACTCCCATCCCCCCGGGAGCCCGGAAATCGACGATTTTTCCGGGTGAAGGTGCAAAATCGCGCGAGGGATCCTCGGCGTTGATCCTGCATTCCATGGCATGGCCATTGATTTTGATATCCTCCTGGCGATAACGCAGGGGAACCCCACTGGCGATGCGGATCTGTTCCTGGACCAGATCGATTCCTGTGACCATCTCTGTCACCGGATGCTCGACCTGAATCCGTGTGTTCATCTCGATGAAGTAGTAATTGCCCTCCCGATCGAGCAGGAATTCGACGGTTCCCGCCCCCCGGTATCCGGAGGCCTTGGCCAGATTCACCGCACTCGCCCCCATCCTTGCCCGAAGATCGTCATCGACGGCGGGTGAGGGGCTCTCTTCTACCAGTTTCTGGTGCCTGCGTTGCAGGGAACAGTCCCTCTCACCGAGGTGAATCACACTGCCATAAGAGTCTGCGAGAATCTGAATCTCGACGTGACGCGGCTTTTCGATGAGTTTTTCAATGTAAACATCAGAGTTCTTAAAAGCATTGGCCGCTTCTGTCCTTGCCGCCTGATATGCCGCAACGAAGGTTGATTCCTCGCGGGCAATCCTCATTCCACGCCCGCCTCCCCCAGCCACCGCCTTAATCAGGACCGGGAAGCCGATCTCTCTCGAGATCCGCAATCCTTCCTCTTCGTCTTCGACGATCTCAGGTGAACCGGGAACGACAGGAACCTCACTGGCCATCGCCAACTCCCGAGCCATCGCCTTGTCACCCAACTGACGAATATTGTCGACGGTAGGACCGATGAACTGGATCCGGCATGACTGGCAGATCTCGGCAAACTGTGGATTTTCGGAGAGGAACCCATAACCCGGATGGATTGCCTCAACATCTGTAATCTCAGCCGCTGCGATGATTTTGGAGATGTCCAGATAGGAGTTGAGGCTCGGCGCGGGACCTATGCAGACTTTGTGATCGGCAAGGTCGAGGTAACTTGCGTGGCGATCCGCTTCGGAATAGACCGCCACGGATTCGATGCCGAGTTCGCGGCATGCGCGGATGACCCGTTGGGCAATCTCACCACGATTGGCAACCAGTATGCGGGAAAACGGCTTCATGCTCTGACCCGATCATTTAGATTCAATATGGACCACCACTTCAGGAAAAGCTGAAGAGGGGTTGGCCAAATTCCACGGGGGTTCCGTCTTCGACAAGGTGAGAACTGATCACTCCGGATCGTTCCGCCTTGACCTCGTTCATCACTTTCATCGCTTCAACGATGCAAAGGACTTGCCCTTCCTCGACCTGGTCGCCTACCTCTATAAAGGGTTCCGCGCCGGGTCCCGGGGCCCGATAAAAAGTTCCGACCATCGGAGAGAGAACGGCATTGGAAGCATCCACCGGAGCGGCTTCGGCTGTCGCCCCCGTATCGGCAGCGGCCGCTGGAGCAGCTGCTGCAACAGCGGGAACACCTGCGGCGACTTGCACCACTTCACGGGTCTTTTCTGGTTTTTTGCGCAAGCGAACACGCTGTTCGCCGTCGACCACCTCCAGCTCTTCCAGCTGGTTGCGATCCATCAACTCGATGAGTTCCTTGAGTCGCTGGGTGTCCACGTTATCCCAATCCCGCCCCCGGGGCAGTCGCTCGAGAACCGCTATACTGCAGTTCTGAAGCCGGTTTCATGGCTTGCCACGCCGGTCGGACCGATCCCGGGTCCGCGACGTTCATGCGGGATGGTAGGGAGACGATTCTCGGCGGTCAAGTCTCCCCCACAGACTCGGGCCCGAATTGCTCTCCCCAACCAGGGGGCAGCACTAGGATGGAGATTCGGTCAGAGCGGGCCCTTTCCGGATCATTCCAGCGGTCAGGGCTTTTGGTAGAATCCTCGTTTCAATAGGCCTGAGAATCCACAGAGAGAGGAAAACAGCCATGGTCTTGCCTTCCGGCCGGGATCTCTCACGCCCCCCGGGCTCAGCCCTCTTCAGGGTACGTCAGGATGTGAGAATCCGCCTGGATATCTGGCTGCAGGACCGGCTCGGTTGGAAATCCAGAACCAAGATCCAAAAATTAATCCAACTGGAACGGGTTCAGGTCAACGGTCAATACGTCAAGGCTTCCACCAAAGTCTCGACCGGTGATGAAGTCGAAGTCTTTCTCGATGGCGATTCAGAGACCAATTCTTCTGCAAGTTCAGGTGGATTGCCGGTGCTCCATGAGGACCCCTGGTTGGTCGCTCTCAACAAACCGGCAGGTATCCTCGTTCATCCCGTGGGAAGGACCCACTCTGGCACCGTGGTCGATGGCCTCCACAGCGATTGGCAACCCCTCAATGATTCATGCCTGAGACAGGCCACCCATCGCCTTTGTCATCGCCTCGACCGGGAGACCTCTGGCCTCCTGCTGGTTGCCAAATCGGTGGAGGCGCGCAGAAGAGTGCAGGACTCATTTGAAAAGGATCGGGTCAAAAAAAGCTATCTCGCTATCGTCGAAGGAGTTCCCCGGGAAATGGAGTTTGAAATCGACGCTCCGGTTTCGGCCCAGCTGGATCAGTCGAGATCCAAAGGACATCGGTTGGCCCGTGCAGATGAAGAACACGGAAAACCTTCGCGAACTCTCTTTTCCACCTTGGGCAGCAAAAACGGAGTCTCTCTGCTTCTCTGCCGCCCCATCACCGGTCGCCAGAACCAAATCAGAATCCACCTTCAGGTTGCCGGACACCCGATCCTCGGTGATGTCGGATATGGTCAGACCGTTGAATCCCTGGCCGCTTGTGGTGGTCAGCTCCCGGAGGGAGTCCCTCATCCGGACCGTGCACTACTCCACAGTTTCCAACTGGTTTTCCCCCACCCTGTCTGGGGAACTCCCAGCCATCTGCTTTGCCCCCCGGGTGGGGACATCGCTGATCTGATCGAGGCACTGAATCTCGATTCTCTGCCCCCGTTTCAGTCATTTCCCCTGCTGGAAGATCCGAAACCGCTTGCCAAATGAGCGCTGACGCCTCTTGATAGGGGTTGGAAAAACCGGTCTCGACCGGATTCTTTCCCATGACCCCAGGTAAAGGAGGAGCACGGTGAAGATCGCCGTATGCATCAAGAGAGTACCGGATACCGCGACCCGTCTGAATTTCGCCGCGGACGGGACTTCCATCGACCAGAGCGAGGTCCAGTGGATCATTAGTCCCTACGATGAGTTTGCCATCGAAGAGGGACTGCGCCTCAAGGAAAAGGCAGGTGAAGGCACTGTGACGGTGATCACCTGTGGACCCGCATCCGCGACCAAGGAACTGCGTCAGGCACTGGGAATGGGGGCCGATGATGCTGTCCACATTCAAACTGAAGACGATCTGGATCCGATCCAGATCGCACGTTGTCTCTCGCAGGTTTTGGAGAGCAGAGGAGATGACCTGGTTCTCTTCGGGCGCCAATCTGTCGATGCTCAGGGCTCCCAGATGGGAGCACTCGTGGCCAGCCAACTGGGCCGTCCCTTTGCGAACAGCATCGCTTCTCTTGAAGTGGACGGTACCACTGTCCGCATCCAGAGAGATGTGGACGGAGGCCGTGAAACACTGGAAGGATCTCTTCCCGTGGTGCTCGGTGCGGACAAGAGCCTGAATGAGCCGCGCTATCCCAAGCTCAAGGACATCATGAAGGCCAAAAAGAAACCCATCGAAACGGTTGAGGCCCAGCCCGGTGAGAGGGCTTTTGAAACCTCCGCCATCACTCCCCCTCCTCCGAGACCGGAGGGACGCATCGTTGGTGAGGGTCCAGAAGCGGTGGAAGAACTGATCCGCCTGCTTCGCGAGGAATCCAAGGTCATCTAAGGACGGGACGGAAGATCAATATGAATATCGTTGTCTGGATTGAATCCAAAGCCGGCGAGATCAAATCACCGGCCATCGAAGCTTTGGGAGTCGCCCGCAAGTTGGCAGACTCCACCTCTGGTGAAGTCACCGGCGTTGTCTGTGATGGGGCGGGAACTGCGATTCCTGATCAGATCATGACCGCTGGAGCCCATCACATTGTGACTCGTACCCGTGACGACTGGGATACCTGCGGCAATGACACCATCGCCCGTGAGATCATGGGCGTTTGTGAAAGTCGCAATGCACAAATGGTCGTCTGCGCCGCGACTTCGGCAGGCAAGGAAGTGCTGTCACTGGTCGCTGGAGGAATGGGTATTCCCGTCGCTGCGGACTGTGTTGACGTCAGCGTCAATGAAGGAACCGTTGAGTTCGAGCGTCCCATTTATGCGGGTAAGGCACACCTGCGCCAGAAAGTGCATTCCGATCGCGTTGCACTCTCAATTCGCCCGAACTACGGCGAAAAACTGACCGTCGATGCCGCAGCCTGCCAGGAAGAGGCCGGCGCCGCTGAGACAGGCTGGAAGCGTACCGCCTTTGAACAGGGATCCACAGGTCAGGTCGAACTCACTGAAGCCGAGATCATCGTCTCCGGAGGACGCGGCCTTAAGGAACCTGAAAACTTCAAGTTGCTCGAAGAGCTGGCGGAAGTTCTCGGGGCTGCAGTCGGGGCCTCGCGTGCCGTGGTTGACCTTGGCTGGCGTCCCCACTCTGACCAGGTTGGCCAAACAGGAAAAACGGTCAGCCCCAAACTCTACATCGCCGTCGGCATCTCGGGAGCAATCCAGCACCTCGCCGGAATGTCTTCATCGCGTACCATCGTTGCGATCAACAAGGATGCCGCAGCCCCCATCTTCGGTGTTGCCACTTACGGCATCGTTGGAGATCTCTTTGAAGTGGTACCGAAACTGCAATCGGACCTGAAAGCGGTCCTTCAGTAGCCCACAGGCCCTGACTAGGCCAAGTGCCCCGTATTCCCCGTTTTCCGGGGTTTACGGGGCTTTTTTGTGCCCCACGGAAAATCTTGCCGAAGCGGCTCCTATCCAGGAGGCCCCTCCCCAACGCCGGAATTCGGGCTGCATCGTATTCTTCTGTGCAGGGATTCCCGCATGAAGCGGGTCCCGGGAGGCCCCATGCATCTCATTATCACCGAGGGCCCCGGTCGGGGGCAAAGACTCGTACTGGGATCTGAGACGGTTCGTCTCGGACGTGACCCGGGCTGTGATCTGGTCATCGATGACACTCGCGCCTCCCGGCAACATGCCGAAATCAGCCCCACCGATGATTCACTGTGGATGCTTCGAGACGATGGCAGTCGCAACGGCACACTGGTCAACGGAGAAATCGTGACCCGCTGTGTTCTTGAAGCGGGAGACGTGATCACCATCGGTGAATGTTCGTTGACGGTTCATGCCGTTCAGGAACACATGAGTACATTCTCCATCAAGGTAGATCCCGCTTCTCTTCAAAAACGTCTCCAACAGGATGCCCAACACAGTGGTGTCACCAAAAGCCTTCAGGAGGCCCTCTTCGAAGTGGGTCTCCTCAATCAAACCTCCTCTCCTCCCGAAGATCTGATTCGGGGAGTCGTCGAGGTCATGCGCTCCGGCGTCCACTTTGAATCGTGGGGTTGGATTCAGTGGGATGAAGAAGGTACGAAAAGAGCTTTGGGTGAACGAGATCATAAACCTGTCGATCTCGAAGGACTCGATCCAAGCATGACTCTTGTCGATGCTTCTCGCAGAAGGCGAGAAGGTCTGATCTCTTCTGAAGTCGGTAATGCGTTTGAAGCCAGTGTATGCGTTCGCAGAAAACAGGCCCTCTCCGCTCTCGCTCTGCCTCTCGTCGGCAAAGATTCGGAAACGTCGGTTCTCTATCTGGAGCGGGGAACCGGCTCCAGTCCCTTCTCTGAAGAGGAACTGAACTGGGTTGCCAGCTTGGGAGTGCATCTGGCGGTCAATCTCGAGAACTCACGACTTTTTCGTGAAACCCGTGCAGCCCACGAGGCTCTTCTGGAAAGCCGGGAACAACTGACTCGACAGGAGAAAATGGTCGCCATCGGGCGTCTCGCCAGTGGCTTCGCCCACGACCTGAACAATCCTCTGGGTTCGGTGATCGGTTTTCTCCAGTTGGCGAATCGAAGCATTGAAAAAAATCCCCAGAATGTTGAACAAAATCGCCAGTTGATCACCAAGGCACAGGAAGCCGCAGACTTCTGTCGAGCACTCTGTCGCAACCTGTTGGCATTTGCCAGAACCCGGCCATTCAAACCCGGATCCGAAAAGCCCTTCAATGTGCGGGAAGTGATCGAGGGAACACTGGCCATCTGCGAAGCTCGACTGCGTAATGCGGAAATCGCGACAACGCTGGACGTCCCCGCGGATCTTCATCTGACAGGCGACTCTACTGCCTTGCGACAGGTGGTCATGAACCTGTCCCTGAATGCAGCAGATGCGATGCATGAAGCGGGTCATGGCGGCTCTATCCACGTCACGGGAAAACACCTTTCACAAGGTGGCATCGAACTGGTTTTCGAAGATGACGGCCCGGGCATGACGACCGAAGTGGCACGCCATGCATTTGATCCTCTCTACTCGACGAAAGAGACGGACAAAGGCAGCGGTCTTGGTCTGTATGTCGTTCAACGAATCGTCGATGGTGCCGGTGGAATGATCGATCTTGAAACGGAGCCAGGACGAGGCGCACGCTTCAGAATCATTCTCCCCGATGCCATGGCCCAATTGGGCAGCGAGGAAATCAATCCTCTGGATGTGACAGACCACTGGCAGGGAGAACTGCAGTGAATCCCGGTTGGTTTCCGCAAATCGAAGTCCTCGTCGTCGAAGACGATCCTTTTGTCAGGGAAAGTTTTCAGATCTACCTGCAAACAGAGGGATTCCACGTCTCGACAGCCAGAGACGGAGTGGAAGGGCTCGAAAGGGTCCTGGAAAAAGAGCCGGATGTGGTCATCGCCGATTTCCGCATGCCCAGATTGGATGGAATCGGTCTCTTGAGGGCGATCAAGGAGCATGCCCCTGAGGTCGAAGTCATCATCGCCTCCGGATCGGCGACTCTGGAAAGTGCCCTCGATGCAATGCGATTGGGAGCCTACTCCTACATCGAAAAACCAGTGGTCGATCTGGACAGAGATCTTAAATTGGTCGTCACCCAGGCTGCTGAGCGGCGCCAGTTACGCAGCACCAATCTGCGCCTTCAGGGTGACCTCCAGCGAACCCTTCACCTTCTTGAAGAGGAAAAGAAAAACAAATCTGCCGGTTCCCCTGAATCGCAAGCCCGGACTTGGCTTCGAACTGGTGCAAAAACACCCCTCCAGCGCTGGCGAAATTCCCTGTTTGAGGAACTTCAATGCGAAGAGCTGCTGCTCTATCTGCGCAAGGACCGAAGGCTCTACCCCACTTACTCCCGAAATTCCGTAATAGACTCAGAGCTGGAATCCGTTGCTTGCTCTGGATTCACCGATCCGGGTGAAACCTGCCGGGAAGTGGAGCGGGAAGGCCTCTTTGATCATTCAAGCCGAATCCTGCTCTTCCCCCTCTTCCTGTTCGGCAGGCTCGAGGGCCTGCTGGCCGTCCCCGATCGCCCCGAGGACCCCCACAGGGAATCCTGGAAGACCCAAGTTCGTGAGTTTGGCGACATTGCGGTGGCACATATTTGTGCATGGGCGGGAACCGCCTCCCCAACCAACGGTTGAGCCCCCGGCACCTATCGCTTAAAAGCAAGGAGACCCACTGCATTCAGGAGGCTTCTTGCTGCCCCCTCGCCCAAAACAACTCCTGACTCGAGGAATCTGGCTGGCCCTGTGCCTGGTCAGCCTTCCCTGTGTCTGTCTCGGCCAAAACCAACCGTGGATCCCTCCCCGCTCGGCAGACTTGGATCGCCTCTCCCGATCTGTGGAAGAAGCGCTGATCACGGGTGACCCTTCAGAGTTGAATCCTGCAATGGTCAGACTGGCGGACCGGATCTATGACGGGGATCCGGGGGGAACCTTCACACTGAGTGAAGACTTTCATGTGGGTGCGGGCCCATACCTGAAAATGATTCTCGAAACCATGCCTCCCGAACTTTCTCAGGGCGTCCGGAAAGAAATGCGACTGGCCCTGCAAAGCCGATTTGAGAACTTTCCTCCCGTTGGATTTGATGCCTCGCTCGACCGTCAGAGAAGTCGTCGGCTCCTTGACCTTGGTCCAGAAATTGTTGGTGAAGAGTGGCTCAGGCCACTGACCCATGCGGCATTGGAGAGGGGAGATTTCGGGCTTTACGAGTTACTGCGAAGCCTCTCTCCCTTGGCGGAAGAAACCCCTGAAAGTTTTCCAACCCGTCCCTTGCAGCTGCCACCGGTCAATCTCGATCAGGTCAAACCCTTGTCCTTGCAGAGATTCACTCTGGAAGATTCCAGTGATACCGCTCCCTGGGAAGAACCGCGAAAGCAAAGGGCAATGCTTCAATCGGGGAAGACACTCTGGGTTCAGTCTTCGGACAATCTTCGGGCATATGACTCCGGGAATGGAGACCTTCTCTGGAAGACAACGCCAATCCCTTCGACACCAAGCCCTGATTCCCGGATTCAGATTCGCCAACAACGTCCTTCATATTCGGTTCACCAGATCGCCATGGTCAGTACTGCGGGAATTCACGGTTTGGATCCCGTCAGCGGTGAAGTGTTGTGGACCATTTTCAGGGAACAGTTACTCGGCGAGGATGAACGATCATCCTGGTCTCAACTTTCTGAGCCCATCGCTGTTCCCGGAGGCTTTGCCATCGTCGTCCAGCAATACATCGGCAACCGGATCGAAGCCTTCATGGCCAGAATCACAAGGGGTGGTCAGGTGGCATGGGTCAGATCACTGGGAGAAAGCACGGGGGCGACGTGGCTCGCTCTCCACAGCTGGACAGCTTCCCCAGTCTACGACCGTGGCCGAATTTTCTGGAACAGTGGCAGAGGAAATGTTCTGGCCCTGCGTGAACAGGACGGTGCCATCCTCTGGTCGAGAGATCTACAACCCCAAGGGCCCGCCGGCTTGCGCGACCATCTGGAGTTTGTCGATCTGAATCGCCCTGCGCTGCAGGTCAGAGAAGAACGGATTTTTCTTCAGGTACCGGGAACTTCCAGAATCCAGCAACTTTCTGCAATTACCGGACGAGTTCACCCTGGACTCCCTGCAGCAGAAGGAACCCTCTGGGAGATTTCCAGATCAGGTGATCAGTGCGTGATGATCGAGACAGATGGAAAAGTGAAGTCGTGGCGAATCCCATTGGAAAAGAAGCTCTCCGCTTCACTCCAATGGCAAACGGCGTGGCCAAACCCGTCCCCGGGAAAACCTCTTTCCATCGATTTTCGTGGAGATGGACAGATTCTCCTGACTACATCGAAAGTCCTCAGTGCCATCGACTCGCGGGGAGACTGGATTTCCCACATGGCCTGGGTGACTCCACCCCGGTCGATCCATTTCACCCGCACCGGTTTCAGCACGATCACGACCAATGGCCTCCATTGGTGGCAATCACAAGGTGTTCAAAGTGACCCGGAGTGGGATGACGGAGAAGCTTTACTGGCTTCGCTGATTCGTGGAGACACCGACCTTCTCCAAAGTTCTCTGGCAAAGGTCGATCTGGGGAGACCAGACCCTGTCTTTGGTCGACTCAAGAGCCAACTTCGCTGGATTCTCGATCAATCCCAACGAAAAATGTCTGAAGATCTGGTCAGCCGATCAGAGATAGCACTGATCAGTGCGGAAAACACCAGCCGGCAACGTATTCGCATCGGCTGGGAGAGAGCCGTCAATGCTCTTCAAAATGAGGCGATCGAAACCGCAGACAAGATCTGCCAGTTGTTGCTGACGGAGCCGGTACAGAGACTGCGTGAAGTGCAGGTGACGCTGGAAACAGGCCCATCGATCAGCGCTGAAAATGCATTCACCGGACTGTTGCTTCAATTGGATCTGAAACCGGGAAACCAGGAGAGAATCCTCAAAAGGGAAGGCCGGGCCCGGGATCACCTGGCCCGTCTAGACAGTCAGACTCCAGAGAGGTTGCGTACTCTGGCCACCTCTCACCCCGGTACTCCAACCGGAAGGATGGCGCGTCTCAGGGCTGCTGAGGCTTTCTACAGAGCCAAGGACCTCGAAGCCTCGCTGCAGCAACTGAACCTTCTGATTTTACGGGAAGCCAGGAGCGATGAGAGTGTGGTCGCACGACTCCGCAAAGCGGAAGTTCTCAGAGAACAGGGACAACGACGCAAAGCCCTCGCAGTGATTGAAGACTTGCGCAGAGATCATGGCAATCGGGTGATGACCCGTACGCTGGATGGTGAAACCCTGACCTCTACCCTCTCACAAAGACTCGATGAACTGAAAAAGCAGATTCCAGATCCGGAACTGAAAATCCCCGAAGTCCCCGGTTTGCCTCTGGAAATTTCATGGACCGGAAGGCTGGACCTTGAACAACTTCGAGCGACAACGCTTCACTCACTGAATACTTTTTCGGGTTACGAGGAGGACTTGCGGTATTTGATTTTGACCGCCAATGGAGCACGCCTCTTGGACAGCCGTCAGGGAAAATCACTTTGGAAATTCGATCTTGAAGAATCTGCTCCCACGGTTCGAGGGGGCATCTTCCTCAATCGCCAACGTCAAGCATGTCAACTTCTCGGATTGCATGCTGAAGGACTGTTGTTATGGAACAAAAACCACATTTTCAAAATCGATCTCGATTCTGGACGACTGGTTTGGAAAAAATCAGTTCCCCCACTTCCGTCGACCGATTCAGAGGATTCCACTGAAGATCAGGAAATCTGGGTTCATTGTGTGAGTGATCATGAGGCGATCATTGCTGTCTCTGATTCACGGCGCCTCTACCATCTCAATCCGCAAGATGGTCAAACTCGCTGGTCTATCCCCGATTCTGGAATCCTGATCGATACCCCTGCACTTCAAAATGGACAGGTACTGCTGGGATATTCGATTCCCGACAAAGTGGAAATTCGAAATCTTGTGGATGGTGAAGTCGTTCACAGTTGGAATCTGGAGGGAGATGTCCCAGGACTGGCCAATGCTCCTGTCTTCGCCGCCGACGGTTGCCTCTATGGTACCGAAGGGGGACTGATCACTCGTAAAGACGCCGATGGTCTCACCCTTTGGGAGTTCAGAACTCCCTCCCCTGTCTCAGACATCTACCTCTCGCTGAACCAACAACAGGTCATCGCGCGAATGTATTGGACTGAGCAGGATCCCACTCTGATGGGAATCAATTTTGAATCCGGAGATCCGAGTTGGCAGAGAAAACTGCCTCAGGAATTGCGAAGGATCGTCGCCGTCAAATCACTGGGACAGGAACTCCTCGTCCTCTGTGATGGTTTCACGGAACGAAGTCTTCTATGCCTTAAAACTCCGGAGACCCCAACGATTCAAACTGTTCCCGAAGCGGAACTTCTCTGGACTCGGGATCTCGTCCCCGCCTACGACGCCGTTGAACTGGTGGATCATGGCCCATGGCTTCTCGTGGTCGATCGATTGAGGGGAGACCTTTCCATTCTTGATCGATACACCGGAACTCCTCTCTCACAGAAAAATGGCCTGGAAGTGGTCACCCAATACACCCGCCCTCTGGGCAGGCTGCACGGCGCCACGATTCTTGGCGACCAGTTGATTGTCGTCTGCGCCAGGGGCTCGGCCGCTTTCCATGCGAGACAACCGCTGAAAAAAGAGACTGAGGATTGGTTGGATCTCCTCCATTCACTGGGTGTCTCCGAAATGACCCTGACTCAGGGCTTACTTCAGAAGGACACGCTGGCCCACCAGGTGGAAATCCGGGAATCACTGATCAAAACTACCAATCAGCCATTGCAGATAAAAAAAGACGCCAGCTGGGAACTCGAATCTCTCGAACGCTTGCGAGCCTTGTCCGGACTGGATGAGATCAAAGTCCCCTACATGCCCATCCAACCCGTGATTGATGGTTCACTCTCTGAGCCATGGGAAGCGACAGCGGGCTTGTCCATGGAGACCCCCCGATTTGTACGAAGCTTGCAGGGTATCGGAGAGATCAAGATCCCCTGGAATGACCACATGGATCTGTCCGCAAAGATGTTTCTCGGCTGGACTGAAAGTGGTCTGCATATTGCGATTGAAGTCGAGGATGATCACATCACCGTCCATGATCGTGATTCACATACTTGGACCGGAGATTGCCTTCTGCTAATTCTCGACACCCTTGGTGATGGAGGACAAACTCCACGCAACGATGATCAAGTTTTGACATTGGCTTTCGTCCCCCCACGCCAGCAGGAGGATCCTGAGGCTGAGAATCCTGAAAATCCTGAAGGTGAACCCGGTGAAGAAATGCCCTTCCCGGAAGACGAGGAAGATGTGGAAGAGCCGGAAGGGGAACATGTCGTCCTCAGAAGGGCCGACCGCATGGGCGTCACTTATGAAATGACCATTCCGTGGGATTCCATCCTCACCCAAAGGGGAGAAACGGTTTCCAGCCCCTGGCCAGGCCTGAAAATGCGTCTGGGTGTCGCGATTACCGACGACGACACCGGAAGCGGAGCGACAAAGTATCTTGGCTTGACTCCCGGAATGGTCCTCCACAAAGTGATGGACCGCCTTTGGGAAGGCTGTTGCCCGGATTTACTCTTGCCGATTCGGCTGGTTCGCTGAAGATATCAGGGTAATCCTGATATTGGGGTACTGGGGATTTGGGGAACTGGGGATTTTTTGACGCGATTCAAGTCGGGTATTCTAACTTTGCCGTGTCTCCTCACACTCTTCTTGTGTGGGTGCACCACAACTGCGGATGCTGAGCGGGGATTTCCTCCATTTTATCTGGAGCGCACAGAGACACTTTCGAATGGTGAAACCCTCGAATCGCGTCACTGGTGGCCCTTTTTCTCGACCGCAAAAAGTGAGTCGCTCAGTGAAACGCGTGCACTCTGGCCGATCTACATGAATCGGGTTGAAGAGAATGAGAATCAAACGTGGTTACTTCCCATCTACCATCGATCGGCTCACAGGCATGCCGATGGGCGCTGGGATGTCGATGGATTCATTCTTCCCCTCGTCCTTTGGGGCACCGATCCCAAGGAAGGTGACTACCTCGCGTTGGGCCCTCTTGGCGGAACTATCCGCGGATTGCTCGGCAAAGACAGGATCGATTACCTCCTCTTTCCACTCTGGGCAAGACTCCAGGATCGTAGTCAGATCGCCGAGCATTATCTTTTTCCGATTGCCGGCCTCGATGATGGTCCCCTGAGAAAAGGCTGGAGAGTCTTTCCATTTTATGGTGAATCAACGGGCTTCACCGTCGATGGCAAAATCAGGGATCAATCACGTACCATCTTGTGGCCCTTCTGGAACGAAAAGGCCAGTCGACTCGATACCGACAATCCCGTTCACTCGTGGTGGAT
>JAPOLY010000020.1 GCA_029976805.1 bacterium | reverse complement strand
CTATCACTTCTTTGGCATGAAGCAAAATGGGGTCGTCTCCTATTGGAAAGACAACCTGCTCGTGGGTCCGGCACCTCTGTGGCCATTGATGATCGTCATTGAGGCCGCTGGTCACCTGATCAAACCGTGTGCTCTGGCGATTCGACTCTTCGCCAACATGATGGGCGGGCATATTCTTCTCGCCGTGATCATGTCGGGTACCGCCGTGGCGACATTGGACAACCTTGTTGTGGGGGGCGGCATTTCGCTGATCTCCGCACTGGGAGCTGTTGCCCTGACATTCCTTGAACTTTTGGTCGCCATGATTCAGGCGTTCATTTTTACAAATTTGACCACTGTTTTCCTGGGAGCCGCTCTGCATCCGGAGCACTAGGGAAACCTCAATAGATCAATCAACGCGTTTCACAGGGAAGTGATTCGTGGATCACCCGGAGGGTGATCAAGAAAGGAAACCATGGAAACGATTCTGAGTTTCATCGCATTTGCTGCGGTAGCTGACAGCTCTGTCCTCAACTACGGCATCCTGGGTGCCGGTATCGGCGCTGGCCTTGCCGCCATCGGCGCTGGCATGGGTATTGGTCGTCTGGCCGGATCTGCCATGGAGGGCATCGCACGTAACCCCGAGGCCGCTGGCGACATTCGCGCCAACATGATCCTGACCGCAGCATTCATTGAGGGTGTGGCCCTTTTCGCTGCCGTGATCTGCTTCCTCATTCAGTCCGGAATCATCGACGCCACCAAGGAAGTTGCCTAATGCGGAAACTGAGCAGCAAGCTTTCCTTCCTGATCGTTGGAGTGGCTCTGATCCTCTTCCCCGCAGTTTCATACGCTGCGGACACCAGTGGCAAAGGTCCGATGGACTTTGATTTCAAGACGGCCGGTTGGACCGTTGGAATCTTCCTGACGGCTCTCCTCATCCTCAAGAAGGCTGCATGGGGACCGATCGTCAAGGCCATGGAAGAGCGTGAGCACAAGATCAAGGAATCCCTGGAAGCAGCTGATCGCATGCAGGCCCAGATGGAGCAGACCAAAGCGGAGAATGAAGAGATTCTTCGTGAGGCGCGCCGCGAGGCCAGTGAGATCGTTGCTGAAGGGAAAAGGGATGCCCAGGCTGTGGCTGAACAGGTCAAGGCAACTGCTGCCAAAGATGCGCAGGCAATGACCGACAAGGCTTTGGCAGAGATCAGTCGTGCCAAGGACGTGGCCATCGATGAAGTCCACAAACTTTCTGTGGATCTCTCGCTGACCATCTCCGAGCGGCTGATCGGTCGTTCCCTCGATGGATCCGATCACCAGCGCATCGCTCAGGAAGCGATCGAGCAGTACCAAAAAATCGACTAGTTGAATCAACTGGTTCATTGACGAGGAGGAGCCGATGGCGGCTTCGACAAAACAGCGACATCCGGCAGCTCTGGCCTATGCATCGGCGATGCTTCAGGTTGGCACTGCTCAGGGAGATGCTTCCGCATACGGCGATCAACTGAACGCCGTGGCCCATGCCATCTCGGATGACGCCCAGCTGAGGGTTTTCATCGAAAGCCCCAAAATCAGCCGGGAAAACAAAAAAGCCGCACTTCAGGCCGCATTGGCCGGAAAGGTGGCCGAGCCGGTTCTCAACCTGCTCAAGTTGCTGATCGACCGGGGACGTCAGTTCCTGGTAGAGGACATCGCTAACACCTACGGGGAGTTGGAAGATGTCGCCGCCGGTCGTGTCAAGGCCACGATCACGAGTGCCACCGAGATTCCTGCTGAACAGCGGGATGCGTTGGTGGCCAGCATCAAATCAAAAACGGGCCGGGAGGTTGTCGCTACCGAAGTGGTGGACGGCGGACTCCTTGCAGGATTGACGATTCAGGTCGGTGACCTGGTCGTCGACGGATCTCTCCGCAGTCATTTGCAGAGGGTTCGTCAGGAAGTGTTACAAACCCGATTCGGGAAAGACCTGATCGATGAAAATTAATGCCGACGAAATCTCCTCAGTCCTCAAGAAGGAGATCGAGAACTACCAGTCTGACTTGGCCGTCGACGAGGTGGGCACCGTGCTTGAGGTGGGTGACGGAATTGCCCGCATCTACGGTATCTCCAACTGCATGGCAGGAGAGATGCTCGAGTTTGCCAATGGTGCCAACGGCCTGGCGTTCAACCTGGAAGAGAACTCCATCGGAGCGGTGATTCTGGGTGATTTCTCCACGCTGAAGGAGGGTGACTCCGTCAAGCGTACCGGAACCGTCATGCAGGTTCCCTGTGGTGAGGCTCTTCTGGGCCGAGTGGTGGACCCGCTGGGTAACCCCCTCGACGGAAAAGGCCCCATCAAGACCGACACCTACCGTCCGGTGGAATCCCCAGCTCCGGGTATCGCCGACAGAAAGTCGGTGCACGAGCCGCTTCAGACCGGAATCAAGGCGATCGACTCGACGATTCCTATCGGTCGTGGTCAGCGTGAGCTGATCATCGGTGACCGCGGAATCGGCAAGACCGCCATCGCTATCGACACGATCATCAACCAGAAAGACAGTGGTGTGATCTGTGTGTACGTGGCGGTCGGTCAGAAGGGTTCGACCATCGCTGGTGTGGTGGATCGCCTCGAGAAAGAGGGCGCGCTGGATTACACCATCGTCGTCAGCGCTCCGGCGTCCGCACCCGCTCCGCTGCAGTACATCGCACCGTACTCCGGTTGCGCCATGGCTGAGCACTTCATGTACAACGGGGGACATACCCTTTGCGTCTACGACGATCTTTCCAAGCAGGCCGCGGCATACCGCCAGCTCTCTCTGCTTCTGCGTCGTCCTCCCGGACGTGAGGCTTACCCCGGAGACGTGTTCTACCTCCACTCCCGCCTTCTCGAGAGATCTGCAAAGCTCTCCGATGACCTCGGCGGCGGATCTCTCACTGCGTTGCCGGTGATCGAGACCCAAGAGGGAGAGGTGTCCGCATACATCCCGACGAACGTGATCTCGATTACGGATGGTCAGATCTACCTCGAGCCGAACCTGTTCTTCGCCGGACAGCGTCCCGCGGTGAACGTGGGTATCTCGGTGTCGCGGGTGGGAGGTTCTGCACAGATCAAGGCGATGAAAAAGATCGCCGGTTCTCTGCGACTGGACCTGTCCGCCTTCCGTGAACTGGAAGCGTTCGCACAGTTGGGAACCGAGTTGGACAAGGCTACTCAGGCTCAGCTTGATCGCGGTTTCCGCATGGTGGAGATCCTCAAGCAGCCGCAGTACAAGCCGATGCCGATCTCGGAGCAGGTCCTCATCATCTGGTGTGGATCGAACGGATTCCTCGATTCACTGCCGGTCAACTCTTTGGCAGATTTCGAGCCCCAGTTCCTGGAACACGTGCGCACCGAGTTCCCTGAAATCATCGAGTCGATCAAATCCACCGGAGAGATCAACGACGAGATGGAAGAGAAGCTCAAGTCGGTGGCTGGAAACTTCAGCAAGGATTTCGCAGCCAAGCTGCCCCAGTAATGAATCGGAGGCCCGTATGGGCTTCCCGAAACAGAGGAGAAACTCGTGGCCAATGCCAGAGAGTTGAAAAACAAGATTCGCTCGGTGAGCAACACCAAGAAGATCACCCGGACGATGGAGATGATCTCCACCGCCAAGGCGGTCGTTTGCCAGAAGCGGATCGAGCAGTCACAGCCTTACGGTGACAAGCTCAACGAAATCCTCAAGGATCTCGGCGGAGCCGGTGGGGATGCGGAGTCGGGCGAGTTCCCGCTTCTTCGCAAGCCTGAATCGGTTCGTCGCGAAGCCCTTTTTGTGGTGACCGCGAACAGGGGTCTTTGTGGGGGCTACAACACCAATGTTCTCAAGCGTGCCGAGCAGTTCATTGCCGAGAAGAAAAAGGAAGGCATCGAAGTGGATGTCTACATTCTCGGTAAGAAGGGGATTGCCCGTTTCCGCTATTTGGGCATGGAAGTGGCCGGAACGTACACCCAGTTTGAAGATAAGCCGACCTTTGAAGAGGCCGAGGAAGTCTTCCAGCCGGTGATCGAAAAGTTTGAAAACGGTGAGGTGGATGGCGTACACGTGACCTTCACCCACTACGAAAGTTCGAGTCGTCAATCCCCGGATCTTCGTCAGCTCCTGCCGATCGAGGTTTCCGAGGATAGCGAAGGTGGAGGTAAAGACTTCATTCTCGAACCGGATCCAGAAATGATTCTGGGAAGGCTATTGCCGCTTTCCCTGAAGATGCAGTTTTTCCAGGCACTGGTGGAAGCGGCTGCGGGTGAGCAGATTGCCCGTCGCATCGCAATGAAAAACGCCACCGACAATGCCGAGGATATGGCCAAGACATACACCCAGCTTTACAACCGCACACGTCAGGCGAGCATTACCCAGGAAATCCTGGAGGTGATCGGTGGCGTGGAGGTGATGAGCTGATCAACACAATGCCGGCGCTCTAATGCCGGTTGGAGAGACGGGAGTCGAACCCGTGAGTGAAAATACAGTTGTTGGCAAGGTTGTTCAGGTGATCGGTGCGACCATCGACGCCGAGTACCCCGAGGGACACCTGCCGCCGATCTACAATGCATTGAAGATTGACCAGGGCGACATCCAGTTGACTCTTGAGGTGCAGCAGCACCTCGGAGGGAACCGGGTTCGTGCTGTGGCCATGGCCTCCACCGACGGTGTGGTTCGCAACATGGATATCCTCGATACCGGTGAGCCGATCAAGGTTCCGGTGGGAGAGGAAGTCCTGGGACGCGTGTTCAACCTGCTGGGTGAACCCGTCGACAAGTTGCCTCCCGCAGATGTGAAGGAGTACCGTCCGATTCACACCGATGCGATTGCGTTCGATGAACTTGAGGCTTCGACCCAGGTTTTCGAAACCGGCATCAAGGTGATCGACCTGCTGACCCCCTACTCCAAGGGTGGAAAGACCGGTCTCTTCGGAGGTGCGGGACTGGGCAAGACGGTGTTGATTCAGGAACTGATCAACAACGTGGCAACCAAGCACGGGGGATATTCCTGTTTCGCAGGAGTGGGTGAGAGAACCCGTGAAGGAAACGACCTTTGGAACGAGATGAAGGAAGCGGTCGTCAAAACTGACGACGGCAACGAGTTCAGCGTGCTCGACCGTACCGTTCTCGTCTTCGGACAGATGAACGAGCCCCCGGGAGCCCGTCTGCGCGTGGCGCTGTCTGCGCTGACGATGGCAGAGCACTTCCGTGATACCTCTGGATCGGACGTGCTGATCTTCGTCGACAACATCTTCCGTTTCTCCCAGGCCGGATCGGAAGTGTCCGCACTTCTGGGACGGATGCCCAGTGCGGTGGGATACCAGCCGACGCTGGCTACCGAGATGGGACAGCTGCAGGAGCGTATTACCTCGACCAAGAAAGGTTCGATCACTTCGGTGCAGGCGATTTACGTGCCTGCGGACGACCTGACCGACCCGGCGCCGGCCACCGCCTTCGCCCACCTGGATGCGACCACCGTGCTCGATCGCCGGATCTCCGGTAAGGGAATCTACCCTGCGATCGATCCGCTCTCCTCGACTTCGCGGATTCTTGACCCGCAGATTGTTGGTGAGGAGCACTACGCAGTGGCTCGTGAGGTTCAGCAGATTCTTCAGCGTTACCGTGACCTTCAGGACATCATCGCCATTCTCGGAATGGATGAGCTGTCGGAGGACGACAAGATCCTCGTCGGCCGTGCACGCCGGATTGAGAGATTCTTCTCGCAGCCCTTCAGTGTGGCGGAGGTCTTCACCGGATTCCCGGGCAAGTACGTTGAGGTGGCGGATACCGTCCGTTCCTGCAAGGAGCTGGTCGAAGGCAAGCACGACCATCTTCCGGAACAGGCCTTCATGTACGTGGGTACCATCGAGGAAGCCGTCGAGAAGGCTGACAAGATGAAAGCCGAGGGCTAGGAATGGCCGACATGATTCACTGCCAGTTGCTTTCTCCAGAGGGGGCCGTATTCGACGGTCAGGTGACCTTCGTCGGAGCTCACGCTCTCGATGGCAGGGTTGGGATTCTCCCCAATCATGCGCCACTGATCACAGCTCTGGGTGAGGGTTCTCTGGTTCTGAAGACGGAAAGTGATGGAGAGAGAAAGTGGACCGTTCGGGGAGGGTTCATGGAGGTTCTCGACAATCACGTTTCGATACTAGCAGAGGGTCTTCAGGAGTCCTGATTTTTCAGGAAGCACAGAATGACATTGAACCGGGTCGGGGCCTTGGGGCTCCGACCCGGTTTTTATTTTAGTAAATCTGGCATGCAGTCGTATTTTGCTGCTCTAAGTGGCGACAGTCATGAGTGTTATGAGAACAGAAGGCCCGATGGGTAAACCTGCTGTCTATTCCTGACAGGAGAGTCAATATCGTTGATCGTCTGACTTTGGAGGGGGATAATCGGACTACGCTCTGATTTTCCTATTTTTGAAATTAACAGGCTTATCGCCTTGGAAGAGGACCCCATGGATCAATTTCCCGTAAAGCTGCAGTCATTGCTGCTCGCTTGCCTCTTTGTTGCAGGAACGACTTCAGTTCATGCTGACCACATTCGCCCGGGCTTTGTCGCCACGAGTCAGGAAGTGACCGGCGGTATCTTGGGCACCAACCCTATTCTCACTGACGGCCTGAATGCATTGCTCGCCGCCAATCTGGCAACTTCGCCATTTCTTCTGGAGGTCGCCAATCTCGATGATCCGACCTACTTCAATGATCCGGACATTACCCTCAACGCCTTCTCGGGAGTGGATGAGGATGGTGATCCCACCAACAATGCCGACGGTACGAACAATTTCATTGTCACTCCCGATTCGTTGGATCCGGTGACCGGTGAATTTCTTTCTACTTTCCCTGGCGGAAACATCACTGACGGTCTGCTGACCGCAGGGCCTGGAACCATCGTGATCTCCGGAATTCCGCTGAATGACCTGACCGTTTCAGCAAACTTCACCGAGTCGACCACTCCCGGAATCTTCGAGTTTACCTCGACTCCAACGGCCGCTTTCCTGACGGAGTCTTTCCTTGTGACTCTTCCGGCTCCGGATCCGTTCTCGGGTACCTTGGTGGATGTTCTCAACAGTTTCGGAATTTTCCCGGATGTGGATGCCGATAATGACGGCACCAATGATTCCTACTCTGCCGAATTTGTGTTTTCTGGCATCTCCTGCAACATCGTTCCGGTCGACCCGACTCCTTTCGATGGCTTTGTTGCGACCAGTCAAACCGTCACTGGAGGAATCTTGGGAACTAACCCGATTTTGACCGACGGATTGAATGCACTGCTGGCCAGCAACCTCACCAACTTCCCCTTCCTCCTGGAAGTGGCTGATCTGGACGATCCGACCTACACCAATGACCCTGAGATTACTCTGAACACTTACGGGGGCATGGATGTGGATGGAGATCCCACCAATAACAACGACGGAACCAATGAGTTCGTGATCGATTCTGAATCCTACGACGACAATGGAAACATCGTCTCCCAGTTCCCGGGGGGCGACATTGTCAACAACCTGCTGACCGCAGGTCCTGGAACAATCGTGATCTCGGGGATTCCGCTGAATAACCTGACCGTGGCGGCAACCTTCTCCGAAACGGTTCCGGGTACCGGGATCTTTGAGTTCACTTCGACCCCGACGGCCGCTTTCCTGACCGAGACTTTCCTGGTGACTCTGCCGGCACCGGATCCCTTCTCAGGTACTCTGGTGGATGTGCTGAACAGTTTCGGAATCTTCCCGGATGTCGATGCCGACAATGATGGAACCAATGAGTCCTACTCTGCAGAATTTGTTTTCACGGGTATTTCCTGTGTCCTTTACGGAAACGACTTCGGGCCGGGTGGACCGACTCCGGTTGAGAACTGTTCCAACGGAGTTGACGACGATGGTGACAGCCTTGCGGATTGTGACGATCCTGATTGTGCCAGTGCCTCCAACTGTGCTACCGGTAATCAGTTCCGTCGTGGAGATGTTAATGGTGACGCAGCTCTGAATATTGCAGACGCTATCGCACTGTTGGGCTTCCTCTTCAGTGGTTCTGCCGCTCCTGGCTGCCTCGATGCGGGTGACGTCAATGACGACGGCGCCAACAACATTGCCGACGCCATTTCACTGTTGGGTTTCCTCTTCAGCGGTTCCGCCGAGCCTCCTGCTCCGGGTACCAACTGCGGAGTGGATCCGACCGACACTGATCCTCTCGACTGCCAGAACCCCACGGGAGGTTGCTGATTTCGGGCTGAACGTGTCTGATTCAAAAGCCCCGTCCGGACGCAGCGTCCGGACGGGGCTTTTTCTTTCTTTCGATTTCCTGTGGTCACCCTTGCGAGTTATTCAATCGCCCGGATGATATGAAAGGCCAACGGGAATCGGGCATTCCGATCCCTTCCGGAAAGAAGAATCGGTGGGCAAGACTGAGGGACTCGACACCCGTAAATTATTTGCTCCTGAGGTGACCCAAAGGATGGCTCAGGCCATCCTTGATGCGGGCTCCAATGAAGTCTTTTTTCTGGGCTCATTTGATGAGACCGGCCTCTTGGATCGTATCGAAGTGATCGCCCGCGGAACCGCGAACGCAGTTCCTGTTTTCCTCGAGAGAGCAGAGGAAGGCTTTCAGGTCCTGATTCACAACCATCCCGGTGGTGATCTGACTCCGAGCCCTGCAGACCTTTCCATCGCTTCCGAAGCGGGAGCCCGCCGTCTCGGCTTCTTCATCATCAACAATGAGGCAACCCGGGTGAATCGGGTCGTTGAACCCTTTCCCGAAAAGGAAGAGATCCCCGTCGAGGCGAAAGAAATCGACGGGGTGTTGGGTGGGGATGGTCTTTTCGGGAAAGTCCTCCCTGGCTTTGAGGAGAGAGCCGGGCAGTTGCGCATGGCACACTCGGTCAATCGGGCCATCAATGATGGTGACGTCGCTGTGTTGGAAGCCGGAACCGGCATCGGCAAGTCTTTTGCCTACCTTGTTCCTGCCATTTTATGGGCGGTGAAAAATCGCGGCCGGGTCGTGATCTCCACTGCAACGATCCCGTTGGGCGAGCAGTTGGCTCACAGGGATCTCCCGACACTGCAAAGAATCCTCGGGGTGGACTTCAAGTTTGCACTGATACAGGGGCGCGGAAACTACGCCTGTCGTCGCAAGGCAGAACAGGTTTCCTCTGAACCGGAGATTTTCGCCGATGACGAGGAAAGAGAAGGCTGGATTGCAGACATTCTCGATCGTCTTGCTGAAGCGAAAACAGGAACACGGCAGGAGATGCCGGGGGAAGTTCCCGAAGAGATCTGGAATGACTTCCAATCCACTTCAGACCAATCACTGAAGGCAAGATGTCCTCATTACCGAGAGTGTTTCTATTATGAGGCTCGTCGGAAAGCATTCGGGGCACACATCGTCATCGTCAATCATCACCTTTTCTTTGCAGATCTCAATTTACGCAAGGGAAGAGGGGATTATGAATCGGACCTGGTGATCCCCGGTTACCAAAAGGTCATCTTTGACGAAGCACACCATCTGGAAGATGTCGCCAGCAAGCATTTGGGTTCTGAAGTCTCCCGTCGGGGAATGTTACAGGTTCTGGGTCGACTGCTGACCCCTCGCAAGAAGAGGGGAAGGCAGGGTGGACGTTTACCCTGGCTTGAGTCTCAGTTGGCGAAACATCACAAAGGAGAAGTCCACGAACTCCTGGGCATGAAGGTGATCCCCAGAGTTCACTTGGTGCGAAAGGAGGTCGAGCAAGCTCTCCAGAGACTCGAGGTACGACTCGAGGATTCGCGCCACCTGATCGAGGAAAGTGGCAGGGATGGATCTCTGATGGCGAGACTGGGCGAGAAAAAAGGCTTTATGCCCATGACAGTGGTCACACCACCGCTTCTGGATGCCCGGGACTCTCTCGATGGATTGAAAGGCTTGTTGCAGGAGTGTCTCGATCTACTGGAAGATGACCCCTTCGAACCGGAGGTCGAGTATCAGGCTGCCATCGCAGAACTGCGTTCCGCAAAAAGATCCGTCGTCGAGCAGATCGGGGCCATCGACTTCGTCAAAGATGCTTCAGGAGCGATTCAGCCTTGGGTGGAATTGTCGAGCCGTCCCCAGAAACATCTCATGCTTAGAGCAGCTCCTCTGAAGGTCGATGAATTGCTGGCAGAACATTTGTATCGTCCACTCTCAACGGTGATCCAGACCAGCGCCACATTGAGAGTGGGAGAATCCTGGTCTTTTCTTGCGGATCGGCTGGGTTGGGAACAGGTGGAAAGGGAGCGTCTTCGTCAGGAAGAGTTCGATTCTCCTTTCGATTGGCCGCGGCAGGTTCTTTTGGGATTACCAGAGGATGTTCCAGAGCCGGACCGATCGGGATACGACAAGAAGATTCATGAAATCGTACTCGATTCGGTGAGAGGGGCACGAGGAAGAACTTTTGTTCTCTTCACATCCCACCGATCACTCAAGAAATGTGCCGAGACGATTCGTCCAGCGTTGCAGGCGCAGGGAATGCCCTTGTTGGTTCAGGGAGAAGCGCCCCGCACAGAGTTGTTGCGTCAGTTTGTTGATTCAGGAAGAGCCGTTCTGTTGGGCAATCAGTCCTATTGGGAAGGCATCGATGTTCCTGGAGCAGCGCTTTCATGTGTCGTCATCCCCCGACTGCCATTCAAGATTCCCAATCATCCTCTGGAGCAGGGAAGAGCGGAAGAATTGGAGTCGCGGGGGAAAAGCCCCTTTGCCCATCTTGCGCTTCCGAGGGCAGTCCTCGGATTGCGGCAAGGGTTTGGTCGACTGATTCGTACCATCGATGATCGCGGAGTGGTGGTCATCGCCGACACGCGAATCATCAAGCGGCCCTACGGTAAAAGATTCTTGTCCAGTCTTCCTGATTGCCGAAGAGTTCAGGCGGAGTGGGATGATGTTAAAAGTTCCATCGAGGGTTTCTTTGCCATCGATGATGTTGAAGAGATGTTGCCTTGAGGGTTCGTGGTGTCATCACCGCTGCCGGAGATTCGAGGCGACTGGGTCAACCAAAGGCGCTCCTGGAGATTTCGGGAGAGACCTTTATCGAGCGCCTTGTACGTCTCATGAAGGCGGGCGGAGTTGATGAAGTTTTTCCGGTTGTGGGTGGGCGCCATACTCCTGAACTGTTGAAAGAGTGTCAGAGACTCGGGATTGAACCGATCCACAATGCCGATCCGGAGAGGGGACCGGTCTCCAGCATCATTTGCGGCATCAAGGAGCCCGGTGAATGGGACCTGTTGTTGATCCATCCCGTGGATGTCGTCGGAATCACAGCAGCAGATGTCCAAGGGTTGATTGAAAGTAGCCGCAAACACTCGGATCACGATGCCTGGATCATGTCCCATGAGATGAGACGGGGGCATCCCGTGATGGTGCGCAAGGAAGTGGTCTCCTCACTGGCCACTGAAGGTGGCCCTGAGCACTTGAGGGCTTTGTTGGGACAGCCGCACCTGCGGCTTCACCATGAGGTCACAGACAATCCACTGATCCTCGAGGACGTGGATGATCCGGAAGACTGGGAGCGGATTCGCGATCAGATCTGAGGACATACAGAGATCAGCTACCGATGTTTTCCTCATACCACTTCAACAGATTCAGCCATGAATCGGGCATGGCACCTTTTGCCTGACGCACGGTAAAGTGTTCATTCGCCACATCCGGTACACCCCGATACAGAGCGAGCAATCCCATGGGGATTCGGTACTCGGCTGAACTCTTCCCATACTTGTCGGCAACTTGCTGGAAGATAAATCGATCGGTCACTTCGGTGATCTTGAAGGGCATCACGGCATTCTGATCAGAGAGTCGCAGCCAGATATTTTCACGATCGATTCGATCGACCACTCCCTTGTCTGTGCGTTCGCGGGTACTTCCTGCAAGAGGAATCCGAACCAGAGTGACTTCCTTGCCGTCGTCGCCCTTCTCCTGAAGAACTTCGAGAGACATTTTGAAGAATCCGTCGAGGATCTGGAAAGCCTCCAGGTCGGTATTGATACGAGCCTTGGTTTGATCGAGGACCATCTGTGAATCGAGTCCGACCGCTGCGCTGATCATGCCTTTGATATCGCGGTTTTGAGAAAGATTCCGGTACTCAGCCCAAATCGCTTTGTATCCCGCCAACTCCTCAGAAGATCTTTTTTCATTTTCGACGCGGACGAACTCGGCTTTCTCCGCCATCACCCGCTCTTCGAGTTTTTCGGCTTCTGCGACAAGGTCAGGATCTGCATAGCCACGGATTTTTTCTACCAGAGCGAGGGCCTGATCGAATTCCCGGCGATTTCGGTGGAACTCCGCTTTTTGGCTGTCCGCTTCATACTGGGAGTCGATCTGATCACTCCACACCGAAAGCAGCCGTTCAATTTCCACATTCAGTTCTTCATCCTGACGTGCGCTTTTCGGTCGATCATCGAGGTACTCGATGGCTGCCCAGATTTTTCCTGACTCGACCATACTTGTGGCCTGCATCATCATTTCACGGCCATCCGCCTGCCTTGCGGCAACCTGGGAAGATTCGAGTACGTCAAGCTCGGCAACCATCTCTTTTGCAGCAACCGTATCGGCGTAATTCTTGATGGCAAATTTCAATTCGCGCAGTTGCATATCCTGATCTTTGGCCCGAATTGTGGTGAGAACCCTTCTGGCTCCACTCTCATGACGGTCAAAGTCTTCCTGGTCGGATTTTTTTCGTCGCTCAATTTTGATCTTGCTGATCTCGGCGAGGCGATCATCGATCATCTCCTCAAAATTGGGCTGACCTTTTGAAGCTTGTGAAGAAGCAGAGATCACCATGAAGACGGAAATGAGAACACCGAGACCCGCACCTATTTTTGTGAGCAGGGTTTTCCGGCTTCGAAGATCGGCTCGGCCTGCGCCCCCGACCTGGCGATTTCCACCTGCAGGAGCATGGACATCTCTCTGCGGACGTCGGGCTTTTGTAGCGGCTTTTTTTCCTTTGCGGGGTGAAGCACCCGAGTTTTCAAGATCATTGAGAAGAGAGATGACTTCTTCAGCGCTACCCGGACGGTCAGCGGGAGCCTTATTGAGCAGCTGTTCGACAAGGTTGTCGAGATTTGATTCTTTTCCAGAAAGTGTCACGATCGGAATCACTTCTTCACGGATATGCTTTTTCAGAATTTCCCGATTGGAGTCACCTTCGAAGGGGGGCTTGCCTGTCAGGCAGTGGTAAAGGGTTGCACCCAAAGCATACAGGTCGCTGCGTTCGTCGACGCTCTCACCCTTGATCTGTTCCGGAGAGATGTAATGTGGAGTTCCCTTGAGAAGTTCCTGTTTCTCCAGATTCTGAGCCTGATCTGTAGCGAGAGCCAATCCGAGATCGGTGACTTTGGGAGTGCCATCTTCAGCAATAAGAATATTCGCGGGTTTCAGGTCACGGTGCAGAAGTCCGGCTTTGTGGGCGTGGTTCAGGGCTTGTGTGATGCACAAAGCCAATTCGCTGACTTCCCTCTCGGAGAGTTGACCTCTCCGCTTGAGTTTGTCCTGAAGGGTTTCCCCTTCGACATACTCCATCGAAAACCAGCAGACCTCGTCCGTTTTGCCCGCATCGAGGGCATGGACGATGTGGGGGTGATTCAATCGGGCTGCATTTCTTGCTTCTGCGATCAGATCCTCAAAGTCGGAATCCTTGTCACTGTTGAGGAAGACTTTGAGCGAAATGATTTTCCCAAGTGATTCCTGCTTTGCTTTCCAGACAACACTGGTCGTTCCCGCTCCCAGAGGTGAGAGAAATTCAAACCCCGGGATTTCCGGTGGAAGTGTCGCCCGGATCTTCCGGCTCAGCCGTTGGGTTTGATCACGGGTCAACAGACCTTTCTCGATGAGAAGGGCGCTGACAGTACTGCCTGCTGTGTGGCTTTCGGCGATCGATTCGGCTGCTGCCTTGTCAATCAGCCCTTGCTTGAGGGCTAATTGGATCAAAGCCTTGTCAAAGTCGTTCATCGTCACTCCATGAGATGGCTCGTGGGTCAGGATTTGAACATCAAAGACGTGTTCCGGGCATGGGGAAGCACAGTTTGGGACTCTTCGATGGCTCTCCAGTGTAAGGGATGGGAGAATGCTCAGGAACTGAGTCAAAGGGTCGATCCGAGCCTGAAAGTCGGTTTGGATCCCTCTGGAAACCGCTGAAAGGTGGCCGTTTCGTGCTACTTCCATGGTTACTGGCAGTGATGTGCCTCTCTCCCTCTACCCACTCAGAAACCCTCTGGCACACTCGTGGTGAAATCGAGTTACAGCCGGAAAAGGGCCAGATTTCGTGGACGTTTGAGCTGTCTCCCGCAGGAGCAGAAGCCCCTGATTTATTGAAAGAGGCTCTCGAATTTGACCTTCACTCCGGATTGGAAGTGGATCCCCCCGAGTTTGGAACCCTGACCCGGGTTTCCGAGGGTCCCAGAGATCACGATCCCGGGATTGATCCCAGGCCAGAAATCACTCGTCATCGCTGGTTGTGGACCCCGCCTGCCGAGGGGGCTCCATTCCGATTGAGTGCAAAAGGGGTGATTCAGGAAGAGCGGCAGGAAGTGGGGGGCGGATCGAGTCGCTCATTTTCCTCAACGGCGGGAACCATCGAAGAGCAGGGCGTATTTCTTGCTGGTTCGAGTGCTTGGATTCCACAACCGGTGGGTGAGATGGTCACTTTTGATCTCAGAGTTTCCCTGCCAGCAGGTTGGGATGCGGTGTCACAGGGGAAACGTGAAGAGCATTCTCGTACCGATCAGGGCACGACGGTCCAATGGAAGTGTGAATCACCCCAGGAGGAAATTTACCTCGTTGCAGCCCGGTTCTTTGAGTATTCCGACAGCATCGACAATGTCGAGTTGATGGCATTTCTCCGGGAGGATGACTCGGCTCTTGCAGCCCGATATCTGGAAGCAACCCAGCAATACATCCGTATGTACAGTGACATGCTCGGCCCATATCCCCAGCCCAAGTTCGCATTGGTCGAAAACTTTTGGGAGACCGGGTACGGGATGCCGTCCTTTACACTCTTGGGCCCACAGGTGATCCGACTGCCTTTCATTCTTCGGTCATCCTATCCCCATGAAATTCTTCATGACTATTGGGGGAACTCGGTCTACGTCGATGTCGATTCCGGGAACTGGTGTGAGGGTCTGACGGCGTATATGGCAGATCACTTGATGAAAGAGGTGGACGGCCTCGGTCATGAGTATCGCAGGGATGTCCTGAGAAAATATGGGTCCTACGTTCAGGAAGGTCAGGATTTTCCCCTCACCGAGTTTCGCAGTCGGCACTCCGGAGCGACCGAAGCGGTCGGTTACGGAAAAAGTCTGATGCTCTGGCACATGATTCGAAGGGAAATGGGGGACGAATCTTTCCTGCAAGGGCTGAGCGATTTTTATCAGCGATTCCGTTACAAGAAAGCCTCATTCTCGGATTTGGCGAACTGCCTGCAGGAGGCTTCAGCAGCTGAAGATTGGGATATCCCGAAGTTTGTTGAGCACTGGACAACGAACAGCGGTGCCCCCCGATTCAAGATGCAGTTTCTTTTTAGCAGCCATAGCTCGGAGATCACTCTTCAACAGGTACAGGAAGACTCTCCCTTCCCGTTGAGGGTTCCTGTCTATTTCAAGACTCTCAACTCCGATCAATGGAAGATGAGTGCAGTAGAGTTTCCCCTTGTAAAAGATGTGCCCCGTCGGGTCACCGTGGACCTGGGGCCAGGAGTCGTCAGTGCACGTATCGATCCCCACTTCGATGTCTTCAGGAAACTCGAGCCGGAAGAAACCCCACCTACTTTGGGCGACATTTTTGGTACCGACCAGGGGCTGATCGTTCTACCGCAAAAAAGTACTGATTTGGCTCTTTGGAAAGAAGTGGCGACGCAGTGGGCCCGTACCGGCAACTTCGAAGTGATCGAGGACAATGACCCCGATGCAGAAGCAAAGATCGAAGTCAGCAAAGCCCTCTGGTTTTTCGGTTCGGAGAGTGTGAGGGCCGAAGAAGAATTTGAAACGGCCCTGACGATCCCCGAAGAGGAATACAACGCTGAAGAGGTTGCCGGCATTCGTGTACATCAAGCCCATGGCAGGGTTGTGGGTTGGGTTACCTCACCCGTTTCCGAAGCGATTCCCGGGCTCGGAAGAAAGTTGCCCCACTACGGCAAATACTCCTATCTGGCCTTCAAGGGTTCTGAGCCAAGCAACTTCATCAAGGGACAGTGGCCGGCTACCGGATCCGCCCTCTCCATGAGTGTGCTGGATACACCTCCCTCCATGTCGATTCCGGAGCGAACCCCTCTGGGCAAACCGGGGCAACTTCTGGATCCGGAAAAGATGCTCAGTCACATTCGGCTGCTCACCTCTCCAGAGATGGAGGGTCGTGGAAATGGATCAGAGGGTTTGGCTCGGGCGGTCCAATGGATCGGCGATCGATTCAAAGAGATGGGTCTCGAGCCCGCCGCTCCCGACGGCAGCTACATCGATCGCTGGAGTGTGACCGATGATCAGGGCAAATCACTGCAGTTGGAAAATGTCCTGGGAATGATTCCTGGAACGGAGCCTGCGCTCACCCAAAAACCGGTGGTAGTGATGGCTCATATCGATCATTTGGGTCGAGGTTGGCCCGATGTGCGCGCTGGCAATGAGGGGAAACTGCACCCGGGAGCGGATGACAATGCCTCCGGAGTGGCGGTCATGGTCGAAGTTGCCCGAAAAATGAAAAGAACCGTCCGCCCCCAGCGTCCGATTCTCTTCGTTGCCACGTCCGGAGAGGAGTGGGGGCTGAAGGGCTCCCAGCGTCTGGTTTCCGGAGGGTGTGTGATCCCTCTCGTGGAAGCTCTGACGGCCATCAGTGTCGACGCAGTCGGGCGTTATCAGGACGGATCCCTGTTGGTGCTGGGAGCCGGGACTGCCACAGAGTGGGTGCATATCGTCAGGGGTGTGGGATTCACGACTGGCATCAAGGCGACCTCCGTAAATGAAGATCCCGGCGGATCCGATCATGTGATCTTCCATCGATTGGGAATCCCCGGAGTTCAACTGACCACCGGGGCTCATGGAGATTTCCATCGTCCGGGTGATACCGCAGACAAGATTAATGGAGATGGTCTGGTTCTCGTCTACCAATGGCTCAATGAAACATTGGGTTATCTGGGAAACCGGGTCGAGCCGCTGACCTCAACTCTGGGTGACGGATCAGCCCCTCCTGCACCGAGGACGAGTGGAAGCCGCAGGGTTTACCTGGGAACGGTTCCAGACTTTACCGACTCGCAGGTGGGAGTTCTTTTTGAGGATGTGGTTGCCAGTTCGCCCGCGGAAGCGGCAGGTCTGAGGGCAGGAGACCGCCTTTTGATGCTGAATGATCAGAAGGTCGAGGACCTTCGTGGCTATTCAGAACTGCTTAAAAAATTAAAGCCCGGGGAAACAGTAACACTGCAGATCGTCCGTGGAGACGAAACTCTGGAGTTTGAGGTCGTTCTGGGAGAGCGTTGATTCGAATTCCGAATCAGACCTCCCGGCCTCCGACCCCGAAGTAATTGGCGTCCGGGTGATGGAAGGCCAGAGCGGAAACACTGGCTTCAGGATCCATCATGAAGCCGTCAGTCAGCTGGACTCCCAAATGCTCCTGCGGTTGAAGAAGCCGCCAGATGGACTCCTGGCACGAAAGATCCGGGCAGGCTGGATAGCCAAAGGAATACCTCTTGCCACGGTAGCGAGCCCGGAACAGGTCGAGGGCGGGCAGCTCTTCGGGATCGGGGAACCCCCAATCGGCGCGAATCTGTCGGTGGACCCGTTCAGCCAGGCCCTCAGCCAATTCCACAGCGAGAGCCTGAATCGCATGGCTTTTCAGGTACTCCCCTTCATTCATCCACGCACGGGACTGGTTTCTGACTCCTGATCCGGCAGTGGTCACCATGATGGCGATATGATCCTGGGGATCACCATTGGCCGCGGCGGGCAGGACATAGTCACAGATCGATTGGAAGGGAGATTTCTGCTGCCGGGGCATGGGAATCTCCTCGAGGATTTTCCCCGATTCCGGGCAATGGATCCGGATCATCTTCGAAGTCGAGCTGGCGGGGTAGTGTCGCCACATGGCCCTCGGTAACAGCAGGTCCCTGCGCGTCACTTCTTCCAACAACTGATCCATCAGGGTTTTCAATTCCAATGCTTTCGAGTCGCCCGCTTCCAGCTTCTTGTTGAAGTTTCCACGCAATCCCATGTGGCGCCCGTAGAGCATCTGAGGATTGATCAGTGGGTAGATTTCCCGGGGATCAATGTTGGATTCAAAGTGCAGCTCGGTATCCGGAATCGGTGGAGCCGTTTCCAAGACCCTGACTTCCGGAGATCGATCCGGGATAGTGATCTCAGCCACAGCGGTTTTCGTGGCAGACGTTCCGGCAGCTGTGATTTTTTCCTGATCACGGCGCACCGACTCGATGAACTTTTCCCGCTTTTCTTCATCCATCAACTCATTGACGATTCTCAAGCCGTCCATGGCGTCTTTGGCATAGATCACAGTAGAGCTGGTCACCTTTTGAATGCGAGTGGCTGTAAATTTTTCAGAGAGTGCGGCCCCGCCCACCAGAATCGGCAGGTCGATGCCCTGGGACTGGAGATCTTCAGCCGTGACCACCATCTGTTGCGCCGATTTGACCAGAAGACCTGAGAGTCCAATGGCATCCGGCTGGTGTTCTTTGACGGCATCGATCAGTTGGGTCGGAGGAACCTTGATCCCCAGATCGACCACCTCGAAACCGTTGTTGGAGAGGATGATCTGCACAAGGTTTTTGCCAATGTCGTGAACGTCACCCTTCACGGTGGCGAGCAGTACCTTGCCCCTGGAGGCCGCATCCGCTTTTTCCATGTAGGGCTCAAGGAATGCGACCGCTGCTTTCATCGCCTCTGCACTCTGCAGCACTTCGGCAACGATCAACTCATTGTCGTTGAAGAGACGTCCTACCTCGGCCATGCCCGACATCAATGGACCATTGATGATCGCCAAAGGTGACTCATGGGTTTCCAGAGCGATGCCGAGGGCTTCCTCGAGACCCTCCTTGGTACCTTCGATGATGTTTCGGGCGAGTCGCTCAGGGATCGGCAATTCGAGAAGGGGTGATTGCCCCTCCGCTGCCACTTTCTTGCCCCGATAGAACTCCGTGAACTCGGCGATGGGATCTGCAGTCCGTTGCCAAATCAGGTTTTCACTCAGTGCCCGTTCTTCTTCGGGGATACTTGCGTATCTCTCCATACGCTCCGAGTTGACGATGGCCATCGACAATCCGGCTTGAACGCAGTGATAGAGGAAAACAGAGTTCAGGACTTCCCTGCCTGCAGGCGGAAGACCAAATGAAACATTGCTGATTCCGAGAACAGTTCCGCATTGTGGGAACCGTTCCTGAATCGCTTTGACTCCGTCGATCGTGGCTGCAGCGGAGGAGGTGTACTTTTCATCACCCGTTCCGACCGGGAACACGAGAGGATCAAAGATGATGTCTTCGGGCGGTACACCATACTTGTTGGTCAAAAGGTCATAGGATCTCTCCGCGATCTCCAGTTTTCTCTCGACCGTGACCGCCATGCCGTCTTCCGGGTCCTCATCGATACAGCCGACGACGAGGGCTGCGCCGTAACGTCGGGCGAGGGGGACCACTGATTCGAACCGTTCCTCACCATCTTCCAGATTGATGGAGTTGATGACTGATTTCCCCTGACACAGCTTCAGCGCCTCCTCGATCACATCCGAATCGGTGGAGTCGATCATCAAGGGAGACTTGGTCATACGAGTCAGAACCGGCAGGAAGGCGAGCATGTCCTCCAGCTCTTCCCGATCAGGATCGGCCATGCAGACATCGATGATGTGAGCACCGCCACGGTCCTGCTTACGACCGATTTCCGCAGCTTTCTCGAATTCATTCTTGGCAATCAGTTTCTTGAATTTGCGACTGCCAATGACATTGGTTCGCTCGCCGACGATGAGAGGTGTGGTGTCTTCTGTCACTTCCACAGCCTCGATACCGGAGAGGGTCAAAAAGTTATTCGGTTCGATCACACGAGGTTCTGCTTCACGCGCAATATCAGCGATGGCTCGGATGTGAGAAGTCGTAGTTCCACAACAGCCACCCACGACATTGACCCAGCCCTGGTCGAAAAACGGTTTCAGGTTTGCAGAAAGAATCTCAGCGGTTTCTTCGTATTCACCATCGGCGTTGGGCAGTCCTGCGTTGGGGTAAACGGAGACCGGATATTTGGAAACACCTGCAAGGGTTCGAAGATGGTCCGTCATGAATTGAGGACCAGTGGCGCAATTCATACCGATAAAAATCGGTTCGAAATGTTCCACGCTGGTGTAAAAGGCTTCGATGGTTTGTCCGGCGAGCATCGTTCCCATCGGTTCGATGGTACAGGAGATCGCCACCGGTCTTGAAAAACCGAGTTCCTTTTCTGCCTGCTCGATGCCGATTTGTGCCGCTTTCAGATTGAGTCCATCCTGAACTGTTTCCAAAAGCAGAATGTCGACTCCACCACGTAGCAGTCCTAAAGCCTGGACTCTGAAATTTTCAACCAGTTCATCGAAGGTGATGCCCCCGGTGACGGACAGGGTTTTGGTCGTGGGGCCCATCGATCCAAGAACAAATCGAGGACGATCAGGCGTTGACAGGGCATCCGCTTCCTGTCGGGCGAGTTGTGCTCCGACTTCATTGACTTCCAGAGCCAGATGACCCAATTCGTACTCATCCAGAACCAGAGGCGTGGCACCGAAAGTATTCGTCTCGATGCAGTCTGCACCCGCTTCCAGGTAACTGCGGTGGACTGACCGGATTACCTCCGGTCGGGTCAGGATCAGGTTTTCATTACAACCGTAGAGATCTTCACCGCCAAAATCCTCTGCAGTGAGGTCCAATTCCTGGAGTGCAGTACCGGTCGCGCCATCGATGACGAGTATCCGTTCTTTGAGAATGGACATGAATCTCTGACGAATTTCAGCACCGGATATCTGGGCTGGATCAAAGGTCATTGGGGCTGCTCCTGTTTGGGTTTACACCTGAACTCAATATAAATGCGGTCCGAGAGCAGGGATAGTGATCTGGTACAGATTGAAAGTGTCTCTTGCGACCTTTTCAGGGGTCAGGGCAAGGGGCGTGATTTCAGAATTTCGAGCTCTTGTTGCATCGCTTCCTGCGATTGAAGGAGGTCCTCCAGCAACTTTTGCATTTGGCCCTGTCGAACGACAAGGTCGACCCGGTCTTGACTGGATGATTGCACCTGTTGTTCGAGGTCACGAATCTGCTGCTTCAGTGATTCAACTAGTTTTTGATCATCCACTCTCGCCTTTTGCATGGCGGACTTGGTGGTCTCCAGATCAGTTTTCAATCGCTCCACCTGTTGATCCAAACGGGCATGAGTTTCGGCCTGTTCTTCTTGGGCGGTTTGCTGTGCTGAGGCCAGATCCTGCTGACGGGTGTCCAACTGCTCAAGCCCATCCTGGAGCGAGTTCCCCTGTTTCCGCAGTTGATCCACTTCTCCATTCAGTGTCTCACGGGTTTCTTTCAAATCGTCGGAGAGGGTTTTCTGTTTTTGGCGGGCTTCCTCGATCTGCAGGCGATTCTGCTCGATGAGTCTGGCAGATTCCTTGAGGGTTCCGTCCATCGACTTCTGGGAAGATTTGATCTCTTCAAAGTTGGCGTCAATCTCGGCATGTTTCCCTTCCAGTTCACTGACTCTGGAGGAGATGGCGGTGTCGCCGAGGATCATGAATGCGAGAACTGCAAGTGTCGAGAGACCGACGGCAAGGGTGACCGTTTTCATGTCGCCTCCTTTTGGGTCCTGAAAGCGATTCCCCCCGAAAACGGTAAGGAAAGAGTAAGGGTGAGAGGGTGATCTTTGCCGATGGTGTTGGCGGTGGGGGTGGGATTCGAACCCACGGGAGCTGTTACACCCCGCCGGTTTTCAAAACCGGTGCAATCGACCACTCTGCCACCCCACCGCTCAGAATCACTTCTCGGTGCCTTGATTTTCTTATCCATGGACCGTGGACCAGCCCGAAGGTTCGGAAACGGGTCCAGGACTTCGTCACACAGGGTACTGGATCCCGGCTCAGGAACCACCCTTGTCATGATCGTTCTCTTCTTCATTGGAGAGGAAGCGACGCTCTCTCTTGAGCCGCTCGATTCGTTTGTCCCGCAGTTCCTGAGCATGGGATTGAAGATCTTCGAAACGGTCTTTTTCGTCGACCACCTCAATACTGAGAATGGTTTCAAACACATCTTCCGTGGTCACCACCCCGCAGGTTCCCCCCAACTCGTCAGCGACCATGGCGATGGGGTCCTGACCACTGATCAGGTCGTCGAGGGTTTTGCGTAGAGTCGCCAATTCGGGAATAAAGCGGATATCCCGGCGAAATTCCACGAGTGGGGTGGAATAGGTTTTCTCGCTCAGAGCAGCGGTCAAGACCTCTCGCAGGAGGATGTATCCACTGACCTCGTCTCTGGATTTGCCATAGAGGGGGATTCTACTCGGCAGTTTTCCCCGTTTGTTTTCGGCCAGGAGATCTTCAACGGTCGATTCCTGCCACATGTCGACGAGAACGGTGTGGGGAGTCATCACATCTTTCACACGGATTTCGTCGAGTCGGAGTATGTTTCTGTAGAGCGCTTTTTCGTGGTGGGCGAGGGTGCCTTCGTCACCGGCCATGTCAATCATCGCCTCGACTTCACCCCTCGAGACGTGTTCTCCCTTGATTCCTCCAAAGAATCGCGTCAACCGGCTGGTCAGTGCAACCAGCGGGCGCAGCAGAATGGTCAGCATTTTCAGTGAGTATCCGACCAGTCCCGAGAGTTTTTTGGAATGCACCGCTCCGATGGTTTTCGGGATGATTTCCGAGGTGGTCAGAATGAGAAAGGTCAGGACTGCGGAGAAAGCTCCCACCCATGCCTGAGACAGCTGCCCGACCAGATATCCCGCGTAGGAAGCTCCAGCGGTATGGGAGATGGTATTGAGAATGAGGATCGCTCCGAGGGCATCATCGAGTCGATCCTTCTTGAGGGTGTACAAAAGGTCGACTCCACGGCTCTTTTCCCGACGTTCCTCGAGACTGGCAAGGGAAACGGAAAGCAGGACCGCCTCGAGGAGAGAGCAGAAGAAGGATATCGCCAGGGTCAAAAAGACGACGATCAGCAAATAGGTCACAGAACTCCCAAATCCAGCACAAAGGCTCACACAGGATACCCTGAACCCCGAAAAGAGGGGCCCGAACCCAACAAACACACTTTATCGGAATCAGCGGGTTCAATTTGCACTTTACACTTTATAAAGCATGTGTCACCCTTTCTCCGGGTTGGGGCCACCTGTGTGCGAATGCGAGCAGGGTTGCAACAACACAGGGCAATGGCATTGCCCGGAATGAAACAGCATAGGGTGTGAAGAAACAGGTTTGCGGTGCGAGACAGGGTTGAAATCGAATTTCGACCGGATTGGCACGGCACCTGCATGGGGTACAAGGCCCAGGATCACCCGTGAAAAATTCGGAATCAGGGGAAAGTCTTCCGTCAGTGAAGACGAGATCGGGAAAGAGGGAATGGGATGACGCAACAATTCGACGGCTCAGGGAAGTCTCCTTCAGAGTCGCTCTCCAGCACCCATCAGTTTCAGAAGACATGGGAAGAACTGGGACAGGGGGCAAGGGTCATTCTGATCCTTGGAATGGTCCTTTTCATTTACGGGTTTTTCCTGAACGGTGACCGTCTGATTGAAATTCCTGAGGTGGAAGTTCCTGGTACCCAGCACACCCAGGTCATCCAATTCCTTGAAGAGGAAAACATCCGCTACGACTACACCGAGGCGGGAACACTCAGGGTCGCCAAGAGTGGAACTCCCAAAGTCGTCGCTTTTCTGGACCGGTTTGTCGAAGTTTTCGAGAAGCCAGAGGCGAAAACTGCGGTTGCCAAAACCAACTTTGGAACCTCTCTCGCTGAATTGACAGATTTCAGGGGAAAAGCGTCCCAGAGATCGGATCGCAGAATCGATGACATCGTCCGATCTGCAGAAGAAGAAGTCGCCAGGTTTGAAGGAATCACCGCTGCGACCATCGTTCCAAACAGGCTTTCTGCGGAAAGGCACTCCCAAAACCAATTTACCCGAATCAATCGGGTGAGTGTCCAGCTCGAACTCAATGAAGACCGCAGGGATTACGGACTCGACAGCGGAATGGTCAAACTGATCAAGTCCCATGTCAGTGTCGCATTGGACGTTCCTGAGGTTGCGGTACAACTTTCCGATACCAGCGGCAGATTTTACGACGTCAGAAACAGCCAGCCAACCGCCGCAGATCTTCGTAACAAAGTGAATGTGATCGAGGACAGAGTTGCCCAGTTCATGGCAAACATCCTTGAAGAGGGGTCCTACAGGATTCAAGTAGATGTCGGGTCTGCACCTTTCTCGAATGAAAGAGTCGTCTTTAATGACTCCTTTCCCAAAGAGTGGCCCAGTATCGACCAGATCAATGACAAGCTGATTCAATTGACCCCGGTAACGGGTCCCCTCCCGAGCAACATCGTCACTCTTGATGCCTTGAAGAATGCCCAGTCCCGCTCACGCTGGAATCCGGTTGCAGAAGATTCCACCCGGAATGTGGCTGTCACCGTCTTTATTGATCGTGGTCCTGCAAAAGCAGTGCTCGATCCGGCAGACCCCATGCAGCATCTGAATTTCGACCCGGTCATCCCGATTCCTGCGCAAGACAATTTCCAGTCGATGACCCGGGATATTGCTCGCCATCTTGAAGAGCATCTTCGTGCGACATTCCGTGGCGACGATGTCACTGCCCGTGTGGTTCCAGTCAATCTGATTGGTGAAAATGGCCAACTTGCCAGCTCTTCATTCTCAGTCGCCGAGTTCTACGGTACCGGAGCAGTGGCGGGTGAAACTTCACAAAATACGACGATCTTCTTTTTCTCGGTGATCGCACTTCTGTTTGTCGTGTTGATGTTCCGTGACGGGCCGAAAGACGTCGAAAAGGGATATTCGATCACAGGGTTCCACGGCGGTTTCATCGAGAGGTCTGCTGACAATGTCAGCACTCAAAACAACTTCCAATCTTCCTTCCACTCCGGTGAAAATCCGGCAGTCGTATACCAGATCAACCAAAAGACCTTCGAAGAGCGCCTGGAGATTCTCAGGGCCATCGTCGGTAACCAGGAGGAAAACCTTCCTGGCAGCGACATTCTTGCCCTGATGATTTTCGATCTCGCTGAAAATCGTCAGGAGATCTTCGAGTGCCTCAAAAATGAGGAGTGTGAAGCGCTGTTCCAGTTGATCGATGGAATCGCAGGTCCCATCGGTAATGAAGATATTGAGGACGCCTTCGCCGCTTTTGAACTGATCACCACTGGTTTGAATCAGGAAAGCGAGATTCCTGTTCTTGTAACGACAGTACCTACCCGCCCAGAAATTGACGAGAAAGTCATCGCAGATATTCGCAACCAGAACCCTGCTTTGGCGGATGTGATTTCCAAGACACGTGGAGAAGATTCAGGGAAGGTTTCCTGATGGAAAACGAACCTCGCGGCCACGATCTCCCGGCGGAGAATGAGCCTGATGAGAGAACCATCGCTGAAGCGCGGTTGGAGCTCGAATCTTTAAGGAAGGCTTACGACGACCTGATGGGACAACTGAGGGTTGAAGGCGAAGAGCAACAGAGACGTCTTCAAGTCGCTCGGGATGCGGAAAGAGAACGCATCGCAACCCAGATCGAGGACGCCAACGCCAAAGCTGCAAAAATACGCCAGCAGGCTCTGGTCGAATGCGAATCACTTCGCAAAGAGGCTACCGAAGAGGGACGTCGCGGGGGGTATGAACTCGGGTATGAAGAAGGCGTTCAGAGGGGACTCGAGGAGAGTCGCCGGATCGCCCGTGAAAATACTGAGAAAGCTGCGCGCGAGATTCTGGGTGAATCTTGTGGCACCGTTCCCGCAATGTTGAATGAATGCCTTGGTGATTTTGATCGGGTATGGCGTGGAACTGTCGGCGAGATGCGCAGGGACACAGTGGCTCTCTCAAGAGGTATCGCTGAGAGGATTCTCAGACGAGAGATCGATCGCCTTCCTCAACTGGTACTCGAAAACATCGAGGTGGCGATTCAGAGAATCTCTGATCGCCGAAGGTTGTGTATTGAGGTTCACCCCGCAGATCTGGAAGCCGTCATCGAGTTTCTTCCTGAATTGGGGAAACGAATTCGTGGTGCGGAAGCCGCTGAGGTCATTGGCCATGAGGCTATCCATAGAGGTGGTTGTCGCGTCAAAGGTGAGACAGGTCATGTCGATCTTTGTATCGACACCCAACTTGATTTGATTGAGTCTGCATTGATCCGAAACACCCGGGTGTCCGGATGAATCTGATTTCCGCGCTGGATAGCCTTGGCAATGATGGACTCGCCAGGGTTCAGGGAAGGGTCGTCGCCGTAACGGGAGTTCTCGTTGAGGCGGAAGGAATCGCTCTTCCAGTCGGTGCGGAATGTGAAATCGTGTCGAGATCTGGAACCCGAACCCTCGCTGAAGTCGTCGGTTTCTCCGGTGAGCGGACACACCTTCTTCCAGAATGTGGAATTGATGGAATCGGCCCCATGGATGAAGTGATTCATGATGGTGAGATCCCTTCGGTTCCCGTATCGGAAGAGCTTCTGGGAAGAGTGATCGATGCCAGGGGAAATCCGATTGATGGCCTGGGTCCCATCACAGGCACCATCCGGTTTCCAATAGAGAATGAACCGACCCCTGCACTGAAGAGGTCTTTGATCGAGCAGCCGGTTTCGACCGGTGTTCGGGCCATTGACGGCGTCTTGACCGCAGGCAGAGGCCAGAGATTGGGTATCTTTTCCGGGAGTGGAGTCGGCAAATCGACTCTTCTCGGGATGATCGCACGAAACACCGATTTGCCGATTCGGGTCATCGCACTCATCGGAGAGCGCGGCCGTGAGGTTCGGGAGTTTCTTGAGCGTGATCTCGGACCGGAAGGTCTCAAGAATACTGTGGTCGTCGTCGCAACCAGTGACGAAGCAGCGGTTCTTCGAATCAGAGCGGCAAAAGTCGCTACTTCCATCGCGGAATGGTTTCGCAACAGTGGCAGGGACGTCCTGTTGCTGGTCGATTCCCTGACTCGTGTCGCACTTGCCCAGAGAGAAGTGGGTTTGAGTGCGGGAGAGCCACCTGCCACCCGGGGCTTTACCCCGAGTGTTTTCGCCATGATGCCAAAACTGTTGGAGCGGACTGGTCCGGGAGAGAGTGCCAGTATCACGGCATTCTATTCGGTCCTCGTCGAGGCTGATGACCAGCATGACCCCATTGGCGATGCCGTACGGGGGATTCTGGATGGGCAGATCTGGCTATCCAGAGACTACGCCAGCAAGGGTTGGTTTCCTCCCATCGATCCCTGTGTCAGTACCAGTCGGACGATGCCAGCGGTAGTGGCGGAAGATCATCTGCAGGCGGCCAAGAGCCTCAAGGAATCGCTGGCGGTCTACTCGGAAATCGAAGATCTGATCCGATTGGGTGCATTCAAGCAAGGTCAGGATGCCAGGGCGGATCGGGCCGCACGACTCAAGCCGCAGATTGAGAAATTCCTGCGACAGTCACCGGAAGAACAGTCCGGGTTTGAACAAACTCGAGATCGTCTGATTGCTCTCGTCTCTGAAAATGAGGCGGTGAAATCAGCATGAAGTCTTCGGCTCAAAGATTGAATGCCCTCCTCAAGGTCAGGGAAGCAGAACTGGAGGCTGCGGTCTCCAGGCTTTTGGAGAAACGTTCGGGTCTTCTTGAGGGATTGGCAAAACTCAAAAGGTTGGAATCTGAAAAAAAGAAGGCTTCTTCCGAAATCTTTGAAAATGCAGATGGTCATGACCCTGTACTGCACGGCAGGTTCACCGCAAGACTGCGCCGAGAAGCATTGCGACTGACGAAGGAAATCACGGGTCTTCAGGAAACCGTCGATGTCGCAAGAGAGCGGGTCAAATCGGCCCACAACAGGCACGCTTCAGTGGATTCATTGATTACACGGAAAAATGCAGACGACCTGTTGAAGAAACAAAAATCAGAAGAAAGACAAATGGATGGCGAAACTTGTCAGCAATTTGTCGCAAGAGAACTCAGGGGTGAGGCGAGTTGATCTGATTGATCAGCAGTCACAACAGACAGGTTGAATCAGTTCAACATCGGGGAAAGGGAGCCGGGGTATGAAAAATCAGGGATTCAGGATCTTCCACATCGTTTCAATCGTTTTGCTTCTCGTCATGTTGGGAACGGGAGAAGCCCATTCGCAGTTGTTTCCGATTACGGATGGAGCCAGCGGATCTTCTTCGGCAGCAGCTGTAAACAACACAGCCCTGCCCTCAGCAAATGGAGCCGCAAACCCAGCGGGATTGCAGTCATTGCTTGAAGCGATCGGAACGATTTTGATTTTGTCTGGTCTCGGAGTCGGAGTGGTATTGCTGGCAAGAAAGTACTTTCCAGGTGTGATTCCCGGAACCGACGCTCGTATGAAGGTATTGACCCGACAGCCCATTGGAAATCGCCAGAACCTGGTTGTGTTCCGCGTGGGTGAGCGAGTCCTCGTTGTGGCCCAATCTCCAAACAGGGTTGATCTGCTTTCCGAGATTTGCGATCCGGAAGAAGTACAGAATCTCAGTTATGGAACCGAGTTCTCCAGAGAGCTGGAGCGGGTTCGAATCGAAACACAAGACGAAGAGTTTCCAGAGCAGTACGAACCAGAGGTCACAGATTCCGGTGTTCGCGAGGAGATCCAGTGGCTGAGAGAGAGACTCGACGGCTATGGAGAGCGAACGGAAGAAGAAGTAAGAAGTTGATCGTAAAGAGTTTCAAAACACTGATGATCTGGTTCGGGGTTTTAGGGGTCGTGGTACTGGGATCTCCGGTAGCAATGGCTGCAGAAGGAACCTCTGATATCGTCAGCAAGGTGCTCGATGGCAATCCCGAAAACTTCGGGATTTCCATCAAGCTGTTGTTGATCACAACGGTGGTGGCAGTCGCTCCGGCATTACTTCTTCTGACTACCAGCTTTACCAGAATCATCATTGTTTTGGGATTCGTTCGCAGAGCGATCGGTGCCCAGGATGCGCCACCCAATCAGGTGATTTTCGGGTTGTCACTGCTCCTGACACTCGTGGTGATGGGGCCAACCTGGTCTGACATTTACGAGAACTCGATTCAGCCCTACTCCAATCAGGAGGTTTCGCCGGTCACTGGAGAAGTGGTGACGGCAGATGAAGCCTTTACTTATGCCGATACCCGTGTTCGGGAGTTCATGTACCCCTTTATCAGCCCGGAGGACCTGATCCTCATGGCCAAGGTGGGTGCACCTGAGACTTACCGTGATCTCTACGATGAAGAGGCCGCTGTTGTAACTCGGGAGTTTGCGGATTCACTGCCGTTGACCGTCGTTGTCCCTGCATTTGTATTGGCCGAACTGAAGTTGGCATTCCAAATGGGTGTCATGATTTTCATTCCCTTCCTCGTCATCGATCTCGTCGTCAGTGCCATTCTCGTGGCGATGGGAATGTTCATGTTGCCTCCGATTCTGGTATCGCTGCCATTCAAGATCTTGGTCTTTGTTCTGGCAGACGGCTGGTCGCTGGTGGTGGAGCAATTGCTCTTCACAGGTTCCAGGGTGGTGGCTTGATGGAAATGGATCGTGTACTGGATTTTTTGCAGGCTGCATTGGCCATGGCGTTGCAAATGTCGATCCCCGTTCTATTGGCGATCATCGTCGTTGGCCTTGTTACCAACCTGATTCAGGCAGTGTTCCAGCTTCAGGACCAGAGTTTGTCTCTCGTTCCAAGAATGATCGCTGTTGCACTGGTACTGGCTTTGATGATGCCGGAGATGATCGATTGGATCGTCAGTTTCACAAAAGACAGTTTACAGGTTTCGGGTGGATTTCTTTCAGGCAGGTGATGAATGGATCAACTGATTGAAATCTCGACGGCTTCCTGGAGCACTTGGCTGCTGGTCAGTGCCCGGTTTTTTGGGGCCATGTTGGTCTTGCCGTTGTTTTCCGAAAATACGATTCCACTCCGTTTCAAATTTGGATTCGCATTTCTCCTCGCATTGATTGTCGCTCCCATGGACCTCTCAGGAAAAAGTGCAAGCCTCGCATTTTCTGACCCTGCCTCAGCCATCGTCGGAATCGGTGGTGAGTTGGCGTTGGGTTGGGTTTTGGGGAGCGCGCTTGCCCTGGTGATCTGGGGTGCCCGATTGGGTGCCGCATGGCTGGGTGCGTTTACGGGTGATGCGGCGTTTTCGACGGGACAACAAGAGGAATCAGGTGAGTCTCCGCTGACCACTTTGTTGACCCTTTTCGCAACGCTTGCATTCATTGCCCTCGATGGACATCGGTTGGTGATGCTGATGCTGATCGACTCTTTCCAGAAAGTGCCAGCCGGAGTTTTTGCCTCGGTCATGTCAGGAAACATCACTGAGCTCGGTGAGGGGGCAGCCTCTGCCGCCGGAGCAGTGGGGCAACAAACCTGGTTGATCGGTTTGGAAATTGCATTCCCCGCGGTTGCAGTGCTGTTGCTGATCACGCTGGTTCTTGGAATCCTCAGCCGTGTCACACCCCAGATCGACGTCTTTTTTACGGGCTTTGCACTAAGGACAAGTGTGGGGTTCGCGATGATTTTCCTCTGCTTGCCTTTTATTGCTGAAGTCTTCTCTTTCGTAGTCGAAAGAAGTCTTCAGGGAACGGGTGCCGTTCTGGACCGATTGGCAGGTGGGTAGTCATGAGCCTGTCAGAGGACAAAATTCACAAACCCAGTTCCAAGAGACTTCGCAACGCTGCGGAGAATGGGCAATTCCCCTACAGCTCCGATCTGGCAGTGGCACTGGCGCTCCTCACGGGCTGTATTCTGGTCAGCCTCAATGCACAAAACCTGACTGAAAATTTAGTCGGTTTCTACCGTGAGTTTTACTCGACTTCATTTGCTGCGTTGACGGATGTGCAGACGGTGATAAACGATCTTCCCATGCTCATTTTGGGGTTCGTTGCTCCACTTGCTTTGACGGTATGGTTCATTTCTCTGGTCGTGTCATGGATCCAGTCACCCAAAGTTGCTCGCAAAAATGCATTTTCGGACCCTTCAGCCAATTGGAATCCGGTAAATCGCTGGGAGCAGCTGGTATCGGTGACCACACCTCTTCGATTGTTGTTTCAACTGGTACGCATGGCTGCTGTGGTGGCGATTGGCTGGTATGGCTTGCAGCAGTTGGTCGCCGTCACTGGAAATGCGACAGCGGGGAGTCCGCAAGTTACCGCTTCTGAGGTCTTCGCAATTTACCCGGGAGTTTTGATCCAGATCTGCATGGTGATTCTCGCATTTGCGGTCATCGACCGTCTTTGGCAGCAAAAAATATGGTGGGATTCGGTGCATATGACTCCTGAGGAACTCAAGAAAGAGCGCAGGGAAACCTATGGTGACCCGCTCCTTCGGAAAAAACGGAAACAGTCCCACCGAAAATTGATCTCTGCATTGTCGGGGAGAATCCCCGCCTCAATGAGAACCGACGAGGGGAAATCCCAATGAATCAAAGTCCACTGAACCGCTTTCCTGATTCAGGAGACTTGCGCAGTTCCATCGACAGGAACCGGGATCTCGCATTGATCCTGGCGTTGGGTGGGATTCTCGTTGCCATTCTGGTTCCTCTCCCGGGTGCTGTCATGGACACACTCTTGGGAGTCAATATTGCCGTGTCAGTGTTGATTCTGCTGACGGTGGTCTACCTCAGAGGGCCCCTCGAGTTTGCAGCCTTCCCATCGATGTTGCTGATCGCCACTCTTTACCGATTGGCTCTCAACATCGCCACCACACGTCTGGTTCTGAGCAAGGCTCAGGATGAAGGCTCGATGGCTGCGGGTAAGGTGGTCAACTTTTTTGGTGAATTTGTCTCCGGTTCAAACGCCGTTGTCGGATTCATCATCTTTTCAGTTCTGGTGGTCATTCAGTTTCTTGTGGTGACCAAGGGCGCATCCCGAATCGCCGAAGTCGCAGCACGCTTTTCGCTCGACAGGATGCCAGGGGCGCAAATGTCCATCGATGCGGATTTGACCGCTGGAAACATCAGCGCCTCCGAAGCACGACTGGCCAGAGAAGACCTTGCCCTCAAGGCGGATTTTTATGGTGCCATGGATGGTGCCAGTAAATTCGTCAGGGGAGATGCCATCGCCGCGGTTTTGATCACCACCATCAACATTATGGGTGGTATCTGCCTCGGTGTTTTCTCCTACGGCATGGGATTCACTGAATCGTTGCAGGTTTTCGCCAAACTGACCATTGGTGACGGTATCGCTACCCAGTTGCCGGCACTGTTTATCAGTGTTGCCGCTGCACTGATGGTGACTCGTGCTTCATCACAGGGGCAAGTGGGGCATGCGCTCGTGGGGCAGGTCTTCGCCAATCCAAGAGCCTTGTTCATCACTGCCGTGATTCTGATTCTTCTGGGATCCTTCGGGTTGTCACCTGTGGCATTGGGTGGACTGGCAGTCTGCCTGTTGGCAGTGGCTTTCTTCAAAGGAAGTCGTGGCCCCGGCGATGGAGTCTCCGGGACTGGAGGTCGCGCTCCGATCCTGAACAACCGGTCAGCGTCAGAAACCAATGAGAAAGAAATGGCAACGATCTCCTCCGATTCGGAGATTTATCGTTACCCCCTCGCCATCGAGTTTGGCAGTGGCCTGTATCCACTGATTGAACCGGAGGATGGCAAGAAAATCGGAGTGGCAGTGGAATCACTGCGTCTGAAGCTCCGTCAGCGCCTTGGAATTGATTTGCCGGCGGTCAAAATCGCCACGAATTCAAAGCTCGGCCGCCGGGATTACCAGATCTCCCTGAGACAGATCATTGCTGGCAGGGGAACACTCGCTGGTGAGATGAATTTCCTTTCTGAAGGAGGGGGAAGATCTCTTGCCGGTGTGCTGGGAGACCCCGGAACCCATCCGGTGACAGGTCAGAGTGGAAAGTGGGTCGACAGCGAGGAGGCGATCATTCGCAAGGGCCTGGGCTGCCCCTGTGACAGTGGGCAGGAGATTGTTCTGCGCCACTTGGAAGAGGTCGCCATGTCCCATGCTCCGGACTTGCTGACCCGGTCCGAGGTTCAGATCTTGCTGGATCACCTCCATGCAGGGGCACAGCCCCTCGCTCAGGAGTTGATTCCGGGGGTCTTCTCTCTGGCTGAATTCCAGAGAGTTCTTCAAGCATTGCTGGCAGAGAGAGTCTCATTGAGAGACCTTGAGAAGGTTCTCGAAGCCCTCGGTGAGGTCGCGATTGAGTGGCCTGAAGCCAGTCGGAGACCGGTGGAAGCAGTAGTCGAGAAGGTCAGAATCCGCGTTTCCCGGTCGATTTGCGCCCCTCTGGCCACGGATGGTGGGGTGATCCACGCCATCACTCTCGCACCAGAGATCGAGCAGAAAATCCACGATGCCCGGCTTCAAGGGGTCCCGGGGGCAGTCCCGGAGTTGGCTCCGGCGGAACATCGGGCGATTCTTCAGTCGATTCGAGGGCAGCTGGAAAATCTGCTGGCGAGCGGAGTTTCGGGAGTGATTCTGAGCACGCCGGAGCTGAGAAGTTCCATCCAGAAGTTATTGGAGAAGGAAGTGCCAACGGCCGCTGTCCTCTCCTACAATGAGATTGCACACGGGTTCACCGTGAAATCCGGGGGGATTGCGAGTGTTGATTTCTGCTCCGCAGATTCTTCGCTCACAGGGGAAAGGGAAGCATCCTTTGAATGACTTTAACGACTTGGTCGATGCGGAGCACACCCGCGTCGTGGCACCCGATTATGCCACCGCTGTTCGTATCCTGCAGGAAAGATTTGGCAGCGACTGGACCGTCGTTCACTCACGCAAAGTTCGCCGTCCAGGGATTCTGGGTTGGATCGGCCTCTCTGATGTTGTGGTGATCGTCAGAACCCAAAAATCGAGCAACGACATTTTGACGACGCCAATTCAGTTGAACGCCGCCATCGAGGAAAAAATTCCTGTTTTGGCTGGAGACTTCTCCAGTGAAGAGACGGAATCCAGTGCGTCTGAAGTGGAAGTCTCAAATCCGGAACCGCTGGTCTCTCTGAATTCAATCAACGTCTCAGATACTCCGACGATGACTTCGACGATGGAAACGGAAGCGGTCGCCAAGACGGATGATGAAATGACGAATCCAATCGATTCGGTTTCCACGTCTGAAGTGTTCGCTTCCGCAGATCAGAACAATGATGTTTCTTTCGAGGCGTCGATGGAGCAAGGCTCCAATACCCATCAGCAGCCTTCGACAGATTCTGTAACTATGAACACAGAAGTGAAGGAGCAGGAAGGGTTTAACCCGCTTGCTTCCGTGAAAGAGCAGGGCACTGTGAGTCACGATTCCTTTAACTCTCTTTCAGCGAGACTGGAAGGTTCCAAGCAGCGCATCGCAGAAGAATTGAAAGCTTTCAATTCTTCCTCACCTTTCCACAGAGCGCCCGACCCGTGGCAAACATCCAGTGAGGTCACAGCGGGGTCGAATTCGGATGTGGTCGGAATCGCTTCCTTCTCTGAAGAAACGGCCTCCGAGAAAAGTGTCTTTGATGATCCGCTGTTTCTTGGCAAGGTCTCCACGGTGCTAGAGAGATGCGGGTTTTCTGCCAACGCATGTCGGGACATCAAAAATGCAGTCAGCAGTGCCAATATTCCTGACAATCTGGATGAGGCCGCTCTTGACACCCTGATCGAAAATCGTGTCGGTGCCTGTGTCATGGGCCGCATTCCCCAGGCAGGCGGAATCTCGTTGGCAAACACTGCAGGGAAGACCCGTTTTGTTGCATTGGTGGGGCCGACCGGTGTCGGCAAGACGACAACTCTTGCCAAACTCGCCGCCTATTTCCATGTGGTGGAAAAGAAAAAGGTGGGTCTGATTACCCTCGATTCCTACCGATTGGGAGCCATCGAGCAGCTTCGCCGTTTTGCAGACATCATTGGTCTCAATTTCAAGACGGTCGATCAGCCTGAAAAGGTTCGCGAAGAAATCGAGTCGTTCAGCAAGTATGACATCGTGTTCATTGACACAGCAGGACGCAGTCAAAAAGACGTCGATCGCCTGAAAGAGGTGAGAGATTGCCTGTCCAATGTCAACGACCTTGAAATCCACCTGTGTCTTTCTCTGGGGGCAGCACCTGAAGCTCTCATGGCCACTGCGGATGCATTCCGGATTGTCGGCTACGACCATGTGATTCTGACCAAACGTGATGAGTCCTACAGCAAGGGCTTCCTCTGGGATCTCTTTGGGGTCATGCAGAAACCGATCTCCTATGTCACTTGTGGACAGGAAGTTCCGGAAGATTTCGATCCAGCCTCCCGTGAGGAGATTCGCGACATGATCCTCGGAGTTGAATGAGGGATCAGGCGTGGAAACTTCGATCGCTACTGGCTGAGAGCCCTACTCGTCTGAATGGTGGAGGAAGAGTTCTCGCCGTGACCAGCGGTAAGGGAGGAGTGGGGAAGACCAACGTCTCTGTTGGCCTTGCTTTGAGTGCTGCCCGCTCCGGCCTTTCCACGGTATTGATCGATGGAGATCTGGGACTCGCCAATATTGACGTCATTCTCGACATTCACTCAGAGAAAAATCTGGGTCATTTGGTCGAGGGTGAGGCTCAGTTGAGGGAAATCCTGGTGACGGGTCCAGAGGGAATCCGGATTCTTCCGGGCGCCAGTGGATTGACTCAGGTTGCGGACATGGGCCACACCCGTCAGCAACGGCTTCTCGATGCCATGGGCGAATTGGTGCATAGCCATGAACTGGTCATTATCGATACCGGTGCCGGTATCTCGAGATCTGTGATTGATCTGTGTCAGGCCGCAGGAGAGGTATTGGTGGTGACCACCCCAGAACCGACTGCAGTGGTTGATGCGTACGCCATGCTCAAGGTTTTCTCATGTGATGTCCCAACCCCCAAGTGTTGGCTGACCGTCAATCAGGCTCAATCCAGGGGCGAAGCCCAGCAAGTCGCTTCCAGGATCACCGCCTTGGCCAACAAGTTTTTGTCTCTCGAAGTCGAAAATGCCGGGTCAGTTCTGTTTGACCCGCGTGTATCGGCTTCCGTGAGAAAAAGACAGCACTTCACGAGGGCCTATCCCACCTCTCCTGCTTCCAGAAGCATCCGCGAAGTGGCCGCAACTATGGGGGTTCAGAAGGTTCAGGAATCCAGAGGTGGATTCCTCAATCGACTGAAAGAGGTGTTTGTGGGGGATATCGGAGGGGCCCGATAGCGTTGTCTTTAATGGAGCGACGGTTGTCGTTCTTGAAGTGAGGGTGTGCAGCAATGTTTCGGGTCCGTGATTTGCCACTAGTGAGCGGGACTTGAGTCAGGGGGAAGCTGGTTCATGACGAGTATTCCCAACGAGACTGAAGTGTAGAAGAACAGGAGCACGAATTGGCCCAGGCCGAAAAAGACACCACCCAGAAAGATTTCCCGGGCACCCATTCCCTGGTCGGCAAGACCCGGTTGAGCGATGACCCCGAACTTGAGCGTAAGTGGATCAATTACAAAGAGACCCAGAACAGTGATTTGAAAAATGATTTGCTGGAGAGATACCTTCCCATCGTTCGTTACGCCGCAGATCGTTTGCACAGAAAACTTCCCCAACAGGTAGATGTGGATGACCTCTACGGTGCAGGTGTATTTGGCTTGATGGATGCGATCGAGAATTATGATCTCGAGCGAGGGGTCAAGTTTGAGACTTACTGCAACACACGAGTGAATGGGTCGATCATCGATTCACTTCGTGCCCAGGATTGGGTTCCAAGGCTGGTGCGCAGTACGGCCAATCGCCTTGAAAAAGCCTGGAAAGAGTTGGAGTTGGAATCGGGGCGAGAGCCGACCGATCTGGAGATGGCCCATCACCTGGGAGTCACCGAAGAAGAGTTTGAGCAACTCCAGCGTGAAGCTTCGGCGGCTTCTATCGTTTCCCTGACTGACCACGTCTCTGACGAAACCGACTCTCGATCCCTTCGCAAGATCGATATGCTCAATGACGCAAAAACCCCGGCGCCGGAGTCCAATCTGCAGATGGAAACCATCATGCAGGCTCTGAATGAAAAACTGGATGAACGTGAGCGGCAGATTTTCATTCGTTATTACTGGAATGGTGAGACGATGAAGGAGATTGGTGAGCGTTTGGGCCTCTCTGAATCCCGGGTTTGCCAACTTCACTCGAGAACGGTCCTCAAGCTGAGACAGCTCTTCGGTCACCGGGCGGAAGATTTCGCGACCGATTGATCATTTTCCGACTCTGAAATAACATTCGGTGTCCCTAACGTGCCCTCACAGGGGAGTGCCGAATGATCGATCCGAAAATGCCACCCGAAGATGAGCCGCAAATGAACGATCAGGCTCAAGGCCCTGAGTCTGAAAATGACGAAGAGGCTTCCGGGG
>JAPOLY010000117.1 GCA_029976805.1 bacterium | reverse complement strand
GACCCAACAGCAAGAAATTTCTCAATCCTTCAGACTTCATCCCTGACTCCTTGTCTGCAGGCCTGGCAAGAGGGATGGATGATAACAGGGCGATATCGTGAAGGCTAATCGGTCACCGATCCCGATGGGGAAGAACCGGAGGAGTCCTTGAGGGGCATGTATCCTTCCGCATCACGTCCGGAACCCTTCGCGCTGCGCAGGGCTTCACTCGCCTCGCCCACCAGATCCTGGATCGTTCGCCCTTGCCCCGGGTACCCGCTGAGGCCAATCGAGATACTGGTTTGAACGCCGGTTCCATCACCGAGGATCACCGACTTTTCACGGACATCCTTGCGCAGCCTTTGAGTCAGGATCAGGGCATCCTCGGGAGCAGTTTCTGGCAGGACCATCAGCCACTCGTCTCCACCCCAGCGGCCGAGAGTATCGGTCTCACGAATGGCAGACTGGAGTCGACGGGAAATCTCCTGAAGGACCATGTCGCCGGCGATGTGCCCATGGCCATCATTGATGGATTTGAAAAGATCGAGGTCGATGAGCAGAACCGTGAAGCGCCCGCCGTAACGACGGGCCCGTTTCAGTTCACGGCGCAGGATGTCATCCAGCTGACGGCGATTCGGCAATTGGGTCAGGGGGTCGAGGGTAACCTGCTTCATCATGTCGGTCAGAGGCTTGCGGGAGATCAGTCGCGGAGCCTCCAGAACCTGACGGTCATGAATGAGGTAATCAGCCGCTGCCACCCGCACCCCCACCGGACGACCGAGAGCACGCTCCATCTCCTTCTTGTGCTGGACGATACCGCGCCAAAGATCCTTGGCCCGTTCCGGGTCATGACGCTCATGGGTGAGCAGTTCGATCAGGTCTGCGTGATAGTCCTCACCCAAGGGACCCAGCAGTCGGGAGAGGGTCTCCAGACGGGTATCATCGAGGGTCTGGTCTCCGGCGAGAAGCGCCAGAATGTCGACCCCCTGGGCTTCCATATCGCGGAACCGTTGCAGATAGGACATCAAAAAACCTCCGGATGCATGCGCACCCGGAGGCCATTCTATCATTCAGGTTGGAGGGCGACAGCAGGATCAGCCGCTGACTTCAGCGGTTTCCCGCTCACTCCAGGTATTGACCGTTTCCAGCAACTGGTGCCCGTCCAGATCGACATGGACCACTTCCAGCCCCTGACGACTGCGCAGACTGCGACGCAATCCGGTGTTCTCGCTACCGAGAACGATGATCGGCGTATCAAGGCCGCGATCGAGTTGGAAATCAACCAGATCAAACTCTTCGCTTTTGCAGACGCGGGCATCGACGATGACCAGGTCGTAGTTTCTCTCGATGAGAACTTCCCGGGCCAATTCCATTTCGGTACAGACGTCAATGTCGTGGCGCTCAAACTCAAAGATGTTGCGAATGGCGTAAGCCGCATCACGGTCGAGTCCGAGGACAAGGATTCTTTGGCGTTGCATGTCGGTTTCCCCTTCTGCTGGCAGGCTTTCTTTGCCCATGCTGATACTTCGGCAGGGAAACCGGGAAACTTGAGAAAAAAGGCGAAAAAGCGTCCTGAATCAGGCTTCCTGGCAAAAATAGGCCAGAAGCCGGATCAGGGTGCTGCGCATCTCCTGACGATCGACCACCTGATCGATGAAGCCATGCTCGAGATTGAACTCGGAGGACTGGAAGCCCTCGGGCAAATCGGTGTTGATCGTTTGTTTGATGACGGTCGGACCGGCGAAACCGATCAGTGCCTTTGGCTCTGCCAGAATCACATCCCCCAGTGCCGCGAAGCTCGCCATCGCGCCACCCATCGTCGGGTTGGTGAGAATGCTGACGAAGAGCCCCCCCGCTTCATGCAATCGCTGGATCGCTGCGGAGGTTTTGGCCATCTGCATCAGTGAGAACATGCCCTCGTCCATGCGCGCTCCGCCTCCGGATCCGCTGACGAAGATGAAGGGACGCCCTTCCTCACGGGCCAGCTCGATGCTCTGGGCGATCTTTTCGCCGACCACCGAACCCATCGATCCCATCAGGAAGCGGGAATCACTGACCCCGATCACCACCGGTACTTCACCGATCTCGGCACGGCCGACGATACAGGCTTCCTTGAGTCCGGTTTTCTCCCGGGTTTCCCTGACACGCTCCTCGTAGGAACGGCGGGCGACGAATCCCAGAGGATCTGCCGGTGAAAGATCCGCCAATAACTCAACAAAGGTGTCTGGATCACAGAGATTTCGGATGCGCTCATCGCTGGTGATGGGAAAGTGGAAATCACACTCGGGACAGACATTGCCCCGTTCGACCACCAGATTCTTGTAGATCATTTTGGTGCACCCAGGACAACGGGTCCAAAGACCACTGGGCATGTCACGGCGGCGAGATGGGCGATTCTCCTGGCGTGGGACGTCGTTCATACCGTCGGTCTCCCCTCACAGATCACTTCCTTGAGAGCGACCACATTACCGGTGACATCGTCTCCCTTGAAGACGGCACTGCCAGCGACAAAGACGTTGGCTCCCGCATCGCGGGCCTGGGGCAGAGTGTCGACGGTGATCCCGCCATCCACCTGGACTTCCAGACCTGGCGCCGCCACCTCACGGATCGCGGCAATCTTCTGCAGCGGTTCTTCCATGAAGGACTGACCACCGAATCCCGGTTCCACCGTCATGACGAGGATCATGTCGCACTCGGGAACGTAGGGCAGGATCTCTTCCACCGGCGTCATCGGACGAATTGCCAGGCCTCCCAGGCGTCCCGCCTGGTGCAACTGGTCGAGGATCGGTCGCGGATCTTTTCCAGTTTCGATGTGAAAGGTGACCATGTCGGAACCGGCATCGATAAAGTCGCCCATGTAACGATCCGGCTCATCGATCATCAGATGCACATCGAGGAATCCGTCGGTGGCCTGACGCAGGGATTTGACCACCGGTGCACCGATGGTCAGATTGGGAACGAAGTGCCCGTCCATGACATCGACGTGGATCCAGTCTGCTCCCGCACCGATGACGTGTTCCACGTCCCGGGCCAGGCGACTGAAATCGGAAGAGAGAATGCTGGGAGCCAGACGACCGGGAGCAGGCTGATCGGCTCGGGGATCGACCCCGTGTGCCTGTCGGCGCGTGGCGAAATCAGAGAGGGAGATCGACGAATCGGAGGACATGCGGACCCTTCCAGGGTCACACCCGTGACCCTGAAAGCATCGTAGACCCCTGCCCCGTGGAGTCAACGGAGCCGCGAAACTCTGCGGCTCCTCCAAATCTAGCCGACGGGGTTGTCGGTGGGTCCTGCGGTCCCGGAAACCGACTGGCGGATGACGCCGGACTCGTCAACGTAGAAGTATCGCGAACCGTTGTCAGAGGTCGGATTGGCGTTGCAGTCAAAGGTGCTCTGCTGGCCGGTGAGAACAAAACTGTAGCCGTTGCGCTCACCGTTGGCGATCTCAGAATCGACCAGTGCCGGATCGACGGCTGCCAGATCCGACAGGGTCGTCGGATAGCTGCCCTGGCGCAGACGATACTGCTCCGCCGCTGTGGACAGGGTTCTCATCGAACCGATCGCGGCCGCCTCGCGTCCCCCACTCAAACTGGGCATCAGATTGGGAATACCAATCGCCGCGATCAAGGAGAGAACAGCAATGACGATCATCAATTCCAAGAGAGTGAAACCGTTTTCAGCATTCTTCATATTGAACTCCTGAATGAGAAATCAAGTCGCAGGCCTTGTAGATGGAGAGAAGGGGAGGAACTGCCCTGCAGTCCCTCCCCGATCTCCGAGACAGGTCTTGGTTACTGAATCGGCGAGCTGGTCACACTGGCAGTCGTCCCAGAAACACTGGAGGAGCGAATCACTCCCGACTGATCAACAAAGAAAGAGCGCGCGCCATCACTTCCCCAGCTCACCGGAACTGCCGTGCAGGTCCAGGTCGTGGGGGCAGCAGTCGGACTTCCCACGAAGGTGTAAAGGTATCCACTCTTCGCGGTCGAGGTTGCAGCAGCAAAATTGGCGTCAATGTAAGAAACACCCGTCGGGTCATTCAGATCACCCAAGAGTGCCGGGTATTCGGCATTGCGGTTACGGTACTGCTCGGTCACGGTGCTGAGGGTACGCAGACCGGAAACGGCGGCGGCCTCATTGCCCGACATCTTGGCGTTGAGCAGGTTCGGAATCGCAATGGCAGCGATGATGGCGATGATGGCAACGACGATCATCAGTTCGATCAGGGTGAATCCCTGGTTGTTGTTCTTGTTAACGTTGTTCATGGTTTTTCCTCCCATGACTGTCCCGGAGCGTGTTGAAAATCAAAAATCAGTGAGGGCCACCTGGCCCGATCGGCGGGGAAGAGCTTTGCTCCGAAGCCCGATCCGCGTCACGGGGGATCTATGGCAAGGGG
>JAPOLY010000015.1 GCA_029976805.1 bacterium | reverse complement strand
CGGCCTCCCCGGAATCCTGGGCCAGGAGAAGAGGCTGCCAAAAGGTGAGGCACATCGCAGCGAAGAGAGTGATCAGCAAAAATTTGGGTTGCAAGCACATGTAGGGGTTCCTCCCATGAAGAACGGTCTAAAGAACTCCTGAATCCTACCGGCGACTGTCCGGCAGGAGCCAGTCCGTTCCACTCAAGGTCCGGAAAAACCGGAGAGAATGGATCAGAAGATCCCCTTTTAGCAGGGGTGGTGTCCCTAAGTTCATTAAAAAAAGCAGTTTATGTAGTTTTCGCCGCTTTGCAGGCGATCACTGGTCTGGAACCCCGTAAAGGGGATGGGGTTCTGTGAAATCTGTCGGATAGTTCACACTGCGAGGCAGGTGTGCTCGATAGGGCATCGGTCCTGATTTAGACTGCACGGCCTGAGAATGAACCCCGGAACCGGTCATCGCAAACCGGTACGAGAAAGAGGTAACACCATGGTGCGCGAAGTCGTAATCATCGGATCTGGTCCCGCTGGATACACTGCAGCAGTTTACACCGGAAGAGCCCAGCTGAACCCGATGGTATTCGCCGGAGCCAACAGCGGCGGCCAGTTGATGCTGACGACCGATGTCGAAAACTACCCGGGCTTTCCGGAAGGAATCATGGGACCGGAGTTGATGGAAAATTTCCGCAAGCAGGCAGAGCGCTTTGGTGCAGAAGTTCACTACGAGAATGTTGTCGAGGTCGATTTTTCCAGCCGTCCGTACAAGATCAAATCCGCGACACAGGAAGTCGAAGCCAAAACGGTGATCATCTCGACCGGAGCCAGTGCGAAGATGCTGGGCCTCGAATCAGAGAGTCGTCTGATGGGACATGGTGTGAGTACCTGTGCTACCTGTGATGGATTCTTCTTCAAGGGGAAAGACATCGCTGTCGTTGGCGGGGGAGACTCAGCCATGGAGGAAGCAGTGTTCCTGACCAAGTTTGCGGACAAGGTGACCGTCATTCACCGCAGAGGAGAACTGCGGGCCTCAAAAATCATGCAACAAAAAGCTTTCGACAATCCCAAAGTAGAATTTATGTGGCACTCCGCCATCACTGAAGTTCTTGAAGAGGACGGCAAGGTCAGTGGTGTTGAGGTTGAAAACCTCGAGTCCGGGGACAAATCAACTCTACCATTGAGCGGGGTCTTCGTGGCGATTGGCCATACTCCGAATACTTCCCTCTTTGAAGGGCAGTTGGATCTTCACGACAATGGATACATCAAGACTTCCGAGGTGACCCGCACGAGCGTAGACGGGGTTTTCGCCTGTGGTGATGTTCAGGACTTTACCTACCGCCAGGCCATTACTGCTGCAGGTAGTGGTTGTGCTGCAGCGATCGATGCTGAGCGCTGGTTGGAGCACCACGATTCATAAGCCGAGAAGCTGAGCCAAATGGTTAATCGGCATTCAGGTCGTGAGTCGATACATACCGAAGTGAAAAGGTAACAACATGCGTATCTTTGACCCACACAGTCATATGATTTCACGGATCACAGATGACTACGAAAAAATGGCGGTCGCGGGGATCGTCGCGATTACGGAGCCTTCATTCTGGTTGGGTGAACCCCGAAAGTTTGCCGGTACTTTTTATGACTACTTCGATCACATCACCAACTTTGAGCGTCAAAGAGCTGCTGAGTATGGCATTCAGCACTTTTGTACGATTGGCGTGAATCCCCGTGAGGCGAATAACACAGAGTTGGCCAATGAGGTTCTCGAACGGATGCCGGATTGGTTCCAGCACCCCTCTGTAGTTGCTGTCGGTGAACTTGGTTTTGACCTGATTACGGATGAAGAAGAAACCATCCTTCGAAAGCAGTTGGAGATGGCTTTTGACGCCAACCTCCCGGTCATGATCCACACACCGCACCGAAATAAACTCGAGGGGACGAAGAGGACCATAAAGGTGATCCAGGAGATGAAATTGGATCCTGCGAAGATTCTCATGGACCACAACACTGAAGAGACCATCCAGGTCAGCAAAGATAATGGATTCTGGTGCGGGCATACGGTTTACCCCGTGACGAAACTCAGTCCCGAGAGAGCCACAGCCATCTTCGAGGAGCAGGGTGCGGAGAAAATGTTGGTCAACTCCTCTTGTGATTGGGGACCCTCTGACCCGCTCAGTGTTCCCAAGACGATCTGGGCGATGAGGCGCCAGGGATTCAAGGAAGAAACGATTCGAACCATCGTCTGGGACAACCCGATCGAATTTTACTCACTCTCCGGCAAGGTCGACTTGAAACCAGGTTGGGATTGAAAATGAATAGCCACAGTGACTTCGATGCAGAGAAGATCCGTGAAGGTGTCAAACTCATCCTCGAGGGGGTGGGTGAGGACCCGAAACGGGAAGGTTTGCTCAATACACCTGACAGGGTTTCACGGATGTACGCTGAAATCTTTGAGGGGCTCCGGGAAGACAGCAGTCAGGTTCTGAATACCGTATTCAGTGAAGATTACGATGAGATTGTTCTTCTCAAGGACATTCCCTTTGTCTCTGTGTGCGAGCATCACCTGATGCCTTTTACGGGAAAGGCACATGTCGCCTATCTTCCCGGTAGCAAAATCGTTGGGCTTTCCAAGTTGGCAAGAGCTGTCGACCACTTTGCAAAAAGACCGCAGGTGCAGGAGCGATTGACCAAGCAAATCGCGGATCTGATCTCCAGTGAATTGGAGCCCAAGGGTGTCACCGTTGTGATTGAAGCGACTCATACCTGCATGACGATGCGTGGAGTTAAAAAACCCGGAGGGGTGATGACCACCTCTGCCATGAGGGGGCTCATGCGAGAAAATCAGGCGACTCGCAATGAGGTGCTGAATCTGATCTACGGAAAGTAGGGGGAAGCGATGTCGACTCGCCCTGACGGATTGTTTGAAGTCGATTGTCCTCACTGCGACTGCAAATTGACCATCGACCCTCGGGCCAAACGTATCTTCCACGTGGTCACCCAAGGTGAGGACGGCCAGCCCAAATCATTCGAGTCTGCAGTGGAAGATGCCATTTCCTCCCCTTCAAGAGCCCAAGAGAAGTTTGAGAAAGAACTGGCCAAAGAAGACGGGCGTGGAGAAAAACTGGATCAGCTGTTTGAAGAAGGCCTGAAAAAAGCGGAAGATGATCCCGATAAAAAACCCCCGTCCATCTTTGATTTCGATTGAGATCGATTCCGGTCATGAAGTGGATTATCGACGGAAACAATCTGATCCATGCCGATCCGGAGTTAAGTCAAAGGATGGGCGAAAGTGGCTTTTCCGCAGCGGTTCAATTGCTCTGCCATGAGTTGAATCGGGTTGCCGCCAGGGGAGATCACTTTGTTCTTTGTCTCGACTCAGGGGCGGACACCATTCCTCCGGGGACTTCTGGGCCCCAGCTTGAAGTTCATGTTGCTGATCATGGGAGTACGGCCGACGACCTGATCCTCCTGTTGATCCAACGTGAAGAGAGTCAAAAGCACATTGAAGTCGTGACCAATGATTTCAAGGATATTGGCAAACGGATGCCGGGCGGTCATGTCCAGCACTGCACCTGTTCCAGTTTTCGACAGAGAACGCTCTCCACTAAAAGTTCCAAAAAATCTGCGAATCCCGGCGGGCAATCGGGTGGCAAGCCCGCACCGCCCAGAAGCAAGAAGCAGATCGATTACTGGCTTGATCAATTTTCCGATGAAGAGGGATCGTGAAGGAGTTTGAGGAAGTCGAACTCAAGTATCTTCTGGGCAGCGACGCAGATCTCGAAATGCTGGCCCAGTCACTTCCAGGCTTTCAGGCTGATTTGAAGCAACAGAACATTTATCTCGATGTCAGAGGGAAGTTGCGCGCTCGTGGCTGTCTCTGCCGAATCCGCTTGGAGAATGGTAATGGTGAGGTCACTCTCAAGGTCGCTGGGGAGATCAAGGATGGGGTTTCTTCTGCCACCGAGTATTCAGAGTCATTGACTTCGGAAGCACTCAAACAGGTTGAGTCGAATGATTTCATGGGGGCTCTTCGTGGAATGAAGTGTCTCGATAAGCTGGAGTCCATCTGTGGGGAGCCTCTGACTGCTCTCGAAGAATGGGGCCGCATCCGAAACCTGCGCCGGTGTTTTCGATGGGATCAGGATTGGGTTGTGGAACTGGATCGAGCCATCTTCCCAGACGGAACAATTCGAAGAGAGCTGGAAGTGGAAACGGATGACCCACGGGGGGCCCGAGAAGTGATCGACGGAATTCTCAGGGACTTGCAGATCTCCTGGCAAGAAGCCCATGAATCCAAATCATGCCAGCTTTTCAGAATCCTGGAGGAATCTGCGGGGGAGTCCTGAAAGCCTGGAAGTGATGTCTCATCCTAATCGTCAGTCGGAGGATGAGTCATCGGCAATCCAGGGGACGTCCGGGATTCCCTCTGCCTGATTGGCCGCTCTGGCATGCAAAAAGAGCAGATCTGAAAGCCGATTCAGGAAGACGACCGCGGAGTGACCCTCTGCCGCTTCATTCAAAAACTGGACCGTTTTTCGTTCTGCACGCCTGCAAACGGTTCGTGCTCTGTGAAGCAAGGCTGCATTCAGGGATCCGCCGGGAATGATGAAGTTCTTGAGGGCGGGCAAAGCCGATTCCCATTCATGGATCCAGTCGGTGAGCTGGTTCGAATGATGATCGCCGATCCTTGTGGATGGGCCGTCTTCTTTTCCGCAGCCGGGTTGAGCCAGGTCTGATCCCAAATCAAAGAGAAGGGACTGGATTCTTTCCAACTGGGTACGGATTGATTCGGGAAGATTGTGCCCCCCGGACGCGTGGGGAGGGTTTCCCGCAGCGATGATCACACCAATCTCGGAATTCAATTCATCGACACTGCCATATGCTTCGATACGGGAATGGTTTTTGGGAAGGCGACCTGAGCCGAAAACACCAGTATCTCCTTTATCGCCACCACCGGTTGCAATGGATCCCATCGTCTTCTCCTTCAATCTCATTAAATGACCAGGGAAGCCGCACCCCATTGGGTGTTTGCGGATTCCACTTCGCCATGTTCCAGAAGATGACCTTTGAGGCCGTGCCGTTCTTTTGTCTGGCCCAACGCTACCAGCATTGGAGCCATGTTACGGAGCTTTCCCTGAAGGGAAGATTCGAAAAACAGGTGAGGATCGGGATCGAGAATATGGCGCAGGATATTCGCGTCGGCCGTCACTTCAGTTTCCGGGGCCGAAGTATTCCTTTGTGGAAGAGAAAGTCCTGCCACGACACAGGCTCCCTGTTCTTCAGTCAGGGCCTTGCCAAGTTGAGTTCCGAGATCGATCAGGGATTGGGGCTCATCGACTTTCTCGGGAAGGATCCACGGGACAAATCGACAACCGGGTGCCAAAACCTGACAAAGGAGCGGGGTCAGCCGCTGTAATGAAGATCCGGAGATGTCCATTTCCGAAACGATATCCAGATCCGATTCCATGCGATTCGCCAATCTTGCCGAAAGACGTTCGTCGATGGAGCAGGATCCCAGGGCGGTCTCGACCTGTCCCATCGATTGCATGACCGGTTTTGCAACCGGACCGGAAGAGATCACAACCAACGTCCGGGGTCTCGATCTGAGAACCAGAGTATGCAGGGCCCTTGCGCCAAAGCGTGCACTGGCGGGGCATTCCGAATCGGGAACGACGATGGTGTTGATCCCCTGGGGGATTTCCTCGGGAATACTCCACCCTGTGACCAATCCTTCGATGACCTCTGTGGTCTCGTCGCGGCTCAGTTGGGGATTGAGGGCGTACTCGTTCAAATCAATCTCTTCCCGAACCCTGGGGAACCGGTCGATCCTTGAGACGACGATAACCGGCGTTTCGCAGGCCAGGCTTGAATCCCGCTTTTTCGATGGTCGTGCGCAACAGATCCTCCGTTGCCTGATGATTGGCGCCGGCCACGGAAATGACATTTTCTTCAATCATCACCGAACCCAGATCGTTGGCTCCTCTTTGCAGCCCGAGTCTTCCCTCTTCAAGTCCCACGGTCAGCCATGACACCTGAAGGTTTTTGATGTTGTCGAGGAAGATGCGTGAAACGGCCAGCCAGCGAGCATATTCGTCCGCAGGAACCCTTTCGGTGATCTTCTTCCCGAGAGGAGTGTTGTCCGGTTGGAATGTCCAAGGGATGAAGGAGATGAATCCTCCAGTCTGGTCCTGAACATTCCGAACCCTCTGGAGGTGCTCTGCACGCATCCAGTCCGTCTCACCGAGACCGATCATCATCGTCGCGGTCGTCGGCAAGCCCGCTTCATGGGCTTGAGCTGATATGTCGAGCCAATCATCCGCTCCACAGGAAGATCGGCGACGCTTGCGGATCGCATCCACAAGGATTTCACCACCCCCGCCCGGGATCGAATCGAGTCCAGCAGATTTGAGCTCCCGAAGAATTTCATCTGCGGGCAATCCGGTAACAGAAGTGAGTGCATGAATTTCGGTGGGGGAAAAACAGTGCAGGTAAAAATCTGGATGACGCTCCTTGATACTGCGGAGCATGTCCGTGTACCAACTGAGAGGAAGATCCGGATGTAATCCTCCCTGCATCAGGGTTCCGCTGCCGCCCAGTGAAATTGTCTCATCGACCTTCTCATGAATCTCGTCAAGACTGAGAAGGTATCCCTCCGGGTCCCCGGGTTTGCGATAAAACGCACAGAACGCACAGACGGATGTACAGATGTTGCTGTAGTTAATGTTGCGGTCGACCACATAGGTGACGATGTCGTCGGGGTGGAACTTGGACCGGATGGCATTGGCACATGCGAACAATTCCTCAGCATCCGCGTGGAGAGCCAGAGCGAGAGCGTCCTCTACAGAGATTCTCTCGCCGGACTGGGCCCGGCGAAGGATTTCACGGCAGGAATCGGCATCGCTGCAGGAGGGCTCGAAGCCCTGATTCCAGCTTTGTTCAGCCTCTGGGTTGCTCAATTCAGACCTCCGAATCGTTCAGGTTTCACCTACGATCGTAGCCTCGGTTCCGGATGAGGCTACCCATCCGGACCTTTAAGGGAGATTACATGCGCGGAGGATTGATACCCGTTTGTCCCTGATACTTACCACCCCGATCGCCATAGGAGGTTTCGCACTCTTCATCGCTCTCAAAGAAGAGAACCTGAGCCAATCCCTCATTGGCGTAAACCAATGCGGGAAGAGGAGTGGTGTTGGAAATCTCCAGAGTGACGTGTCCCTCCCATTCCGGTTCGAAGGGCGTCACGTTGACGATGATTCCGCAACGGGCATAGGTCGATTTGCCCAGGCAGACGGTAAGGACGGATCGGGGGATCTTGAAGTATTCGATACTGCGAGCGAGAGCAAAGGAGTTGGGAGGGATGATGCAGCAATCGGTTTTGATGTCGACAAAGGATCGATCGTCGAAATTTTTCGGGTCGACCACCGAACCATGGACATTGGTGAAGACTTTGAACTCGTCCGCCACCCGGAGGTCATAGCCATAGCTTGAGACGCCGTATGAGATGGCTCGCTGGACTTCTCCGGTTTCATTGACGCTTTCGCGAACCTGTTGAGGGGCGAAAGGGGAAATCATTTCATGCTCAGTTGCCATACGGCGAATCCAGCGATCGGACTTGATACTCATCTTTTCTCCTCACCTTTCCACAGCGCTGTGACGCTGTTGAAGATAACCGTGCGGGAGCCCTTGCCCCATCCAAAACTGTGAATAACAAGAAGCGAGGGCGGTGTGAGTCACCGCCCTCGCCTCCTGATCAATCTTTCGTCAAATCACGGTGACCGTGATCAGGAACAACCGGTGGTCGCTCCACAGGAGTCACAGCGCTGGCAGGTGCCATTACGCACCATCGTCAACGATCCGCATTCGGGGCATGGATCACCGGTGTAACCCTTGGCCCTGGAAATGGATTCTGCTGAAAGTGACTCTTCTTCCGTTGCAGTCGACGTGGCGGCCTTTTTCATGCTGCCGTCATTTTCTGCCAACCTGGAGGTGGAAGCTGCAGAAGGGATTCCCGCAAAGCTGCCACCGGGTTGCTCGACTTCGTCTGTGAACTCAGGGGTCGCCGGGCTGCTGCCCAGACTGCTCGAGCGAAGGTCATCCTCTTGGACCTGAGCCAGATCATGACGCCCGAGGTAGTTGATGGCGAGATCACGGAAGATGTAATCGAGAACACTGGTCGCCATCTTGATGCTGCGGTTTCCGGAGACGATGCCATTCGGCTCGAAGCGGGTGAAGGTGAAGGCCTCCACAAACTCCTCGAGGGGCACACCGTGCTGAAGACCGAGAGAGACACAGATAGCAAAGTTGTTCATCAGGCTGCGGAATGCGGCCCCTTCCTTGTGCATGTCGAGGAAGATCTCGCCCAGTGTGCCGTCTTCGTATTCACCGGTGCGGATGTAGACCTTGTGTCCACCGACGATGGCTTTTTGCGTGTAGCCACTGCGACGATGGGGCAGTCGACGGCGACGGGCGAGGTAGCGGTAAACGACCTTCTCCAGATTCTCTGGCATGTTGTTGGTCGCCTCTGGCAGTTCGACCTCGTCGAAATCCTCACCCCAGGAGGAGAGCGGCTGGGAGAGCTTGCTGCCATCACGATAGAGGGCAACTGCTTTCAGCATCGATTTCCAACCGAGGTTGTAGGACTCACGAACGTCGTCGATGGAAGCCTCATTGGGCATGTTGATCGTCTTCGAAATGGCGCCGGAGATGAACGGCTGTGCTGCAGCCATCATCAACACGTGGGCGTCGGAGCGAATGAATCGCTCACCCTTGCGGCCACAGCGATTGGCGCAATCGAAGACAGCCAGATGCTCGTCCCTCAAGTGGGGTGCACCTTCAATGGTCATGGTTCCGCAAACGTATTCGTTGGCGGCGAGGATCTGCTCCTTGTTGAAACCGAGTGAGGCGAGGGGATTGATCTTCCACATCTCCAGGCGTTCACCGGTCAGGCCAAGGTTCACCTCAGCGAAGTTCTCACCGAGAAGGTAGCCATTGAAGGCGTACTGCAGATCAAAAGCACCCTCGAGTGCGGATTCCACCTTGGCGATGGAAGCTTCGTCGAAGCCCAAGGTTCTCAGGGCCTCGTGATCGATGTGAGGGGCTCCACGCAGGGTGCCATGTCCGACAGCATATTTGCTGATCGCAGTGATTTGCTCCTCGGTGTAACCGAGTCGATCGAGCGCGGGCGGAAGGCTCTGGTTGATGATCTTGAAGTAACCACCTCCGGCAAGTTTCTTGAACTTGACGAGAGCGAAATCGGGTTCGATGCCGGTGGTATCACAATCCATCACCAGACCGATGGTCCCGGTGGGAGCAATCACGGTCGACTGGGCATTGCGGTAACCGTGTTTTTCACCCATCGAGACTGCTTCATCCCAACAATCCTTCGCTGCCTGAACCAACTCTGGAGCACAAGAGTTCTCCTTGATCGGAGTCGGCAGAATCGACAGACCGTCGTATTCGTCGGGGGTCACATCGTGAGCGGCCCCGCGGTGATTTCTCATCACACGCAGCATGCTGTCACGGTTGCGGTCGTATGCGGGGAAGGGACCCAGCTCACCGGCCATTTCGGCACTCGTGGAATAGGACTGGCCCGTCAGGATGGCGGTGACGGCACCGCAGAAGGCACGTCCCTCTTCACTGTCGTAGGGAAGACCGAGGCGCATCAGGACTGTTCCGAGGTTGGCGTAGCCCAGTCCCAGAGTGCGGTACTCGTAGGAGAGGCGGGCGATATCAGCACTCGGGTAAGAGGCCATCAGCACGCTGATCTCGAGAACCATCGTCCAGATACGGGTTGCATGGCGGAATGCCTCAATATTGAAACTTCCGTCGGCCTCCATGAACTTGACGAGGTTCAGCGAAGCCAGGTTGCAGGCCGTGTCATCCAGGAACATGTACTCGGAGCAGGGATTGGAAGCGTTGATACGCCCATCGCGGGGGCAGGTGTGCCATTCGTTGATGGTGGTATCGAACTGAACTCCCGGATCAGCACAGGACCATGCTGCGCGGCTGACTTCTTCCCACAGCTCGCGTGCGGGGACACTCTTGATGATTTCCCCGTCGGTGCGGCTGATCAGATCCCACTGACCGTCATTTTCGAGAGCTTCGAAAAATGCATTGGGTACGCGGACGCTGTTGTTGGCATTTTGACCACTGACGGTCGCGTAGGCTTCACTCTCCCAGCCGGTGTCGAACTCATCGAACTCGATACCGGTGACGCCCTGATCTGCCAGTTGGAGAACTCGCATGATTGCCGGCTCAGGAACCGCTACTTCTCTTGCCTTCTGAATCGCTCCGGCGAGAACAGTGTTGGTCTTGAAGTCGATGTTGGCGGTTTCTTCACCGTTGGGGCGACACGATTCGAGAACAGCAGTCAGGTGCTTGGCACACATCCGGGATCCGGAAACGAGTGCGGCAACTTTTTGTTCTTCCCGGGTCTTCCAGGTGATGAAACTTTCGATGTCGGGGTGATCGAGATCGAGGCAGACCATCTTCGCTGCCCGACGGGTGGTTCCACCACTCTTGATGGCTCCGGCAGCGGCATCGCCGATCTTGAGGAATGACATCAGGCCGGAGGACTTGCCACCTCCAGAGAGACGTTCTCCTTCTCCGCGAAGCGCCGAGAAGTTGGAACCGGTTCCCGATCCGAACTTGAAGAGGCGTGCTTCACGGGTCCACAGGTCCATGATTCCGCCTTCGCTGACGAGATCATCCTGAACGCTCTGGATAAAGCAGGCGTGGGGCTGCGGACGGGAATAGGCACTGTTGGCCTTTTTCAATTCGCCGGAGGCCGGATCGACGTAATGGTGCCCCTGTGGGGGACCATCGATGCCGTAGGCCCAGTGAAGTCCGGTGTTGAACCACTGCGGCGAGTTGGGTGCACACATCTGGTTGGCCAGCATGTAACACAACTCGTCATGGAAGGCGCGGGCATCTTCCTTGCTGTCAAAGTAGTTGTTTTCAAATCCCCAATGGGTCCAGCAGCCAGCAAGGCGACCGAAGGTCTGACGACAATCGGTCTCACCCCCGAGAATCGGATTGCCGTCGGCATCCACTTTCGGTTGGCCACTGTCGTCGAGTTGGGGTACTCCGGCTTTGCGGAAGTATTTTTGTGCCAGCACGTCCGTAGCAACCTGGCTCCAATTCTCCGGAACGACGATGTCGTCCTGCTGGAAAATCGCCGTGCCATCCGGATTGCGAATCTCGGATGTCCGGGTCGTCATCGGAATGCCCTCGTAAGGGCTCATGCCTTCTTTGGTAAAGCGACGTTGAATCTTCAAGCTGTCTTCCTCTTTCTTCTTCCCTTACCCGTTCAGTGCGAGTCCAGTCTTCACCGCAGTGACCGGACCGTACCGGGTATTCCCTAAGACTCTGTTCCGTGTCGGCGCGCAACGATTCAAGGCAACCAGGTTCAACTTGCCGCTTTCAACGTTGCGCTTTCCCTCCGAATCACTTCAGTGGCAGAACGCAGGGAAAGGCAGCTTTGATCCTGCCTCTCCGTTTCCGAAACCGAGTCATGACGAAAGATTGCAGATCGTGAAGGTGATTCCACTTTCTCGATTCGCAATCCCACACTGTACACCAACCCGCCCTCTTGATGGGCAGGATCGGAGAGACTCCCGGGTCCGAATGAAGCTTTGAAGGCTCACTCGAGGCTCACTCGGCCGAAAATCTCTCTGGGCCAGCTCTTGCGAACCGGACCCCACTGGTCTGGGCTGAATCGTCCGGGCTCAGGAGTGATTCTCCGTGGGCCAAGCGGCCCAGAGGAAGAATGGGGGCAGGATTCCTGACATGTCACTCTCCACGTCACTGTCGGCGGTTGGACTGGAGTTTCTTTCCGAAAAGGGAAAGGACTCCACAACTCCCGAGGCGAGAGTCTTCAGGTGACCACGGGAAGGCTCTTGTGGAGCTCAACACTGTGGGTACCAGAAGACCCCGCACAAGGCAGGAATCGCCGATATGTAACAGCCGGGTGGGTTTCCTGTGGCTCAGAGGATCGACCGTGCGTACCTCTTGGCCAACTTATCACCCGTTGACATGCTGCAGTCAGAAAGAACCCTGTTCATTCTGACAACGGAACACTAAACCCGGGTCAAAAAGGCAGAATCCTGTTCAGAATCCTGATCTTTGCGACCCACACTCTCAAACCCGGAGGCCTTCCCAGGCTCTCCGTCATTGCGGGACCGGCGGTTCCAGTAATCAGACCCGGAAGTCGAAGCTCTGGGCTTCGACGCTCAGGTCCGACAGGGATCCCCCTGTCTCGCTCCCTTCATCGGCTTCCTATTTCGTGGAGTGGTCATGGGCAGGCGCAGTTGAAACTGCCACCGTGATTCCACTCCAACGGCTCAATGAAGCCGAGCCCCCAACGATTCGGCTCCGGGATGGCCTGAACTCTTTATGAGTCAGGGCTTCACAGGCGCCAAATCGCGACAACAAACCGGGTTTTCTATCACGCTCCGGTGAATCTGTAAGGGTTCCCGTGGGTTTGCACTGCGGGTGCACGCCGACGATCATTTCACAGTTTCTTCCGGGAGCGATTCAGGAGCCCGGTAGATACGAGAGACGTCTTAAAAGACCAGACTCACCTCCGGCCGTTACCAGAAGGGGGAATCTCCCCTTTGAAGGAGTCACCTGTTGACGAATCGCACATGGCAGATCGCGTCAGGCGGTAGCCCCCAGGCAATGGCATCGAAAAATGAAGTCAAACCCCCGGAATCCGGCTGGATTCACTCAGGATGGCCCCCGTATCGATTTCTCGCCCCAACCGCACTCGGCGGTATTTTTCAGGCGAGGGCCGCACAATATCTAGCCCTGTGGCCATCATCAATATGGTACCCGGAAGAGGTTTTGCCCCGACTCCCGGAAGTGAATCCTGTCGGCTCCATTGGCCCATTTGGACCACAAAAAAAATCTGCCGGATCGGGTCCCGGGAGAGGGTTGAGGGAGGGGTTGGCCGGGATCATGAAATGAGGACCCCGGGAGCCGCCATAAAGTGGGAAAAAGGGGGGCCCGGCCAGATTCCCGGAGGGGAATGGGGAGTGCTCCACGCAGGGGGAACGGGGAAGCTGGCCGGGGGGGGAATGTTAGTGAGCCGCACCGTAGGACTGGCAATCCAGTCCATCCGCGGTCGGATCAGGACCGGGGAGGGGATACGGTGCGGGAGGTGGATTGGATCCTTGGTAAAGGAAGTCGAAGATGTAGACCGGGTCGGCATCGTCGACGATACCATCGTCATTGACGTCTGCTGCATCCGCGCACTCGATGGGGGTGCCATTTCCGAGCAGCAGTTGCAACTGAGTTCCGTCGGTGAGGTCGATCACGCCATCTCCGTTGACGTCACCACGCAGGAAATGAACCTGACCATTCTCCACCGGGTCGGAGGAGTCTTCACCACCGGTTTCCGATTCATCATTTTCAGTAGGCGCCTGGGCGGGACTGCCACCGCTAATGGTCACCGTTCCTCCGACCAACTCGGGGAAGACGGAGTTGCCGTCGACGACAAAGGAGTTGTCGGTCTCCGGCGAGGTGTTGGCGATGATGCCATCTGCCGGAGTGAAGTCGAAGTTACCTGCCGGTGCTCCTGCGCTGATGAAGGCTTCACCGGTTGCCACGACGTAACCTGAACCCGGAGCGAGAACCTGATTATCGAAGGGCGGTGCCAGATCAAGAATGTTGGCATAGATCACGGTGCCGTTTGAGTTATCGATATTGGGCAACTCAAACTCGACGAGGCCAGCGACATCGGTTCCGGCGATGGTGATGTTGTTCAGTCCCATAATGGAAGCGTTGTAGTCGAGTGCCAGAGTCCAACCCTGCAGGGAATCGATGCAATCGATGATCACCTGGTAGTTGACGGTATCACCCGGGTTGGCACTGAGATCTTCCACACGCACACGGTTTGCGGGGGAGAGGACCACCGGTTCCGAGCGCAGGATTTCAAAGGTGCCGGCCGGGGTCAGGATGGCCAGTTCCAGTGCACCATCCCCGTCAGTGTCTCCACTGGTCACGGCTTCCACCTCTGAGGCGTAGCCCAGAAGCTGGGGGCTCTGGAAGTTTCCATCACCAATACCCTTGGCGAAGTAAAGACCGGCGGAACCGGCGATGGGGCTGATGCAATCGATACGCCCATCCCCATCCCAGTCGATTAACTCTGTCCCTGCAGCGACCACATCGTCGAAGAGAACCCGCAGCGAGAAGTTGAAATCGCCATCGGAGAGGAGAGCGGAAGGAGTTCCGGCTCCGGAAGGAATCAGCAGCAGATCTCGCAAGGAATCTCCATCGAGATTGACGGCACGAATCTGTTGCGTGAGGTTGTAACCGAGGATGGTTCCTTCTGCGGTGAAGGTGCGATCGCCATTCCCGGCATGGAAAGCGATGCTTCCATCCACCAGAACCGCCGCGAGGTCGATGAGGTCATCACCATTGAGATCGGTGGCGACGGCACGATGAACCACAGGGGTGGAATCGACGGGGTGAATCACGCTGAGGGGATTGCTGTTTCCACCCCAGGCGACGGCGAGACCATCCGGTCCACTGAGAACCAGATCGACGATACCATCGCGATCACCATGGGCTGCTTCCAGATGGGTCGACTGTACCGTGAGGGGAATCAGTTCCGGATCCTCCAGTACGACAGCGATACTGAAAGAGCCGCGCAAAAGATAAGCGGATGTTCCCGAGTTTCCGAGACAGATCAGATCGCTGCGTCCATCGCCATCGAAGTCACCGACGGCCGCATCGATGACTGCTTCCGGCAGCTGCCAGGTGGTTGAACCTGCAGGGCCAGAGGGGGTTGAATCCTGATGGGTCAGGGTTCCGTTCGCTTCGACTTCCACCCACTCGTCGAGTCCGTCGGCATCGGAATCGAAGAAGACGATTTTTCCACCGTTAAGGGCCGATCCCGAACTCACGACACTGCCGGGCCAATCGAATCCGAGATTGGCGATATGGGTGGCCAACAGCGTTTGCGGCAATTCGGAGGTGTCGAGGCCGAAGACGTCATCCACGAGGGACAGGGTCACTCTTTCACCCGCCAGGAATGGCCGATCGGGGGAGAGGGTGATGGTGTTGATCCCTGTGAAGACGTTTTGCAGGCTGACCGTTCTCTGGCCGCTGCGGGAGGCGTCGATTCGGATCGTGGCATTGCCGATACTGAAGGGGTCGTAGGGGGCCGTGAGCACCGGATTGATGGTACTGGTGACGTTGCCGTTGTAGGCCTCGATCCCGGGAGTCATCGAAGAGACGATGAAGGAGGAGGGCGGCGGAGGGGTCCCTGCTTCGATGGCAAATTGCCATTGGAAGGGGTCGACCGATTTACCGGAGGTCGAAACCAGACCGGAGGTCAGCTCCACGGTGATGGTTTCACCACCCGCTGGCAAGTTGAGAGAGGTGAAGGTGACCCTGCGATTCTCATTTTCACCGGTAAAGGCGCCCTCGATGGGGCCACTCGTCGAACCTTCTACCTTGAAGCTGCTGCTGTCAAAGGTTTCCAGATTCATGCGGTGATCGAAGCCCACTTCGATGACGAGGGCGTTCAGAGGTACCGTCTGTCCCGCTGCGGGACTGACAAATTCGACCTCGGTTTTGATCGGTGAGCAGCCGATGAGGCTGATCAGGCCGAGGCTCCACAACATTGTCCTGAGCATGAAATCTCCAATCCAATCCAACTGGAATGCGGCAAATGTCGGGCCGGTCACCTCTCCAGTCGGGTGCAAGTTCCGTAAGATACACGATTGAAAGAGGTTACGGGTGATCTTTCCGGGGTGCTCCGGGGTCGATATGATCCTTTCCTGTCCCGGTTCGGGGCTCAGTTGAGGCAAATTGTCTTGGAAATGGACACCCTTGAAATCCGCTGAAAACCCTCCCCTGACGACATCTGAAGGAGATCTCGCTGATGAGTGGAGCGTTTTCGGCGAGGGACCGCACGTTCTCCTTCTCGATCATCGGGATTCCTTTACCTACAACCTGGTGCAATCCCTCTCCCGAAGCGGAGCAAGAATCACGGTACGCCAGGCGGATCAACGCAATCTGGAGGACTTGCAGTCCCTGAATCCCGATCGCCTGCTCCTCTCTCCCGGACCCGGCAAACCGGAGTCGGCAATTCTGGCGAAACAGGCTTTCGGGTTCTGGAGAGGGAAAATCCCGATTCTGGGGGTTTGTCTGGGGCATCAGGTCATCGCCCAGTGCCTGGGTGCGCAGGTGATCCCCAGTGGAGTGCCTGTTCACGGCAAGCCCGATCTGATTCGTCATTGTGAAGTCGGCATCTTTGGCCACTTGCCCAATCCGCTGAAAGTGGCCCGATACCATTCCCTGCATGTGGTTCCGGGATCATTGCCGGCTGAGCTGGCGATGACAGCCTGGAGCGAAAGTGGGGGGATTATGGGGCTGGGAATCCCGGGAGAATCCACCTGGGGGGTCCAGTTTCATCCGGAATCCTTCCTGACTCCGGAAGGAGATCATTTGCTGAAAGCGTTTGTGGATGGTCTTCCATGCCCTGAGGATCTGAGAGGATTTGGGATTCCGAATCCGCAAGAGGTGGATGGCACCACTTCGCCAGTTGTTCCTCTGGAAGGGGAAACCCGATGATCACCGATACTGCAGAATCCCTGAAGTGGCGCGTCGTCGAGCGTTTCTATCTTGCCTGGAACAACTTTCAGTCGGTTCATGATCGTTATGAACAGATCGTTCATGACTACGTCGATAAACTGGGCGTTCCCCGCGAAAAGATTCGTCTCGATCCCAAGGACCTCTTTGAACTGCTTTCCACCCAGGATCTGGAAGTGTTGCGGGACGATTTCCTCACCCCCCTGAAGACGGCGTGTCATCGACTCTTCAGGACTGAGGACAGCACCGATTTTCTGGATCGTCTGGTCAACGACATCTTTCACGAGTTGAGCATTCTCAAGGAGGAGCACTACAACGTGCTCACTTATGCCACGGATGAAGCGGCCATGTTGCCGGGGACCGATCGTGATTTGCATCAGGAGCAGCAGGTGATCCTCGATGAGGTCCATGACATGTTCCCGCAAAAGGTACACCGCATTTCCCATTTGTTTGAGACAGGTTCGGTGGCCTTGGAAGCGCTCTTGCACCGCTGGAGTTCCGATACGGTTCTGGTTCGATCCCTGTTTCTTCAGCGGGATGGATTTGTGTCCCGTGCGTATGAAACGGGCCTCGATCACTTTTACCAATTGATGTATGGCCCCGATTCTTCCGCGATGGGGTATCTGGTGGTGGGCAGTTCCTTCCTCGATTCCGGTTTTCATGACTCTGCCATCAAGGCCCTGGAGTTGGGAGCAGAGAAAGCCGAGTCGCGGGGACAGGAGCCGATACTCAAGGAGTTGCAGCAGACACTTGCCAGCATTCCCTCCAATGAATCGAGCGACGACGGGAGTCATGAGTGATGGATTTTGAAAATTGCTACGCAGACCGTTTGGCTGAGGCCATCGAAAAAAAGGACAGTCGACTGGTGGTGGGCATCGATCCGCGACTCGATCGACTACCCGAAGAGTTGACAGGCCTGGAGCCGGAAGATGCCCTTTTGCGATTGGGTAGCGGAGTCATCGAGGCGGTCGCCGAGGACGCTGCTGCGGTCAAGCCGCAGATTGCTTTCTTTGAGCGTTGGGGCTGGCGAGGTTGGCGCGCACTGGAGGGTGTGTGTCAAAAAGCCCGCGAACAGGGACTGATCGTGATTCTCGATGCCAAGCGGGGAGACATCGGTTCCACCGCTTCCGCTTATGCAGAAGCACTGTTGGGAACAGAACCCGGGACACCCGGCCCTCATGTGGATGCCCTGACCATCAATCCTTATCTGGGGAGTGATTCCCTTGAGCCATTCCTTGACAGGGTGCGTGAGGGAGGACGGGGGCTCTATGTCCTCGCCAGAACTTCCAATCCCGGTGGTGCGGAATTCCAGAAGCGTGATGGAGATGCCGACCCGATCTTTTTGCAGGTTGCCCGCACCTCTGAACAGTGGGGCGATGGATCCCGGGGAGAGTGTGGTTACCACGGTGTCGGACTCGTCGTGGGAGCGACCCATCCTGAAGAGATTTCAAAGGTGCGCGAGTGTGCCCCGGGAGCCAGTCTCTTGATTCCGGGAGTCGGTGCGCAGGGGGGCAGCGTCGAGGATCTTGGCCCTGCCTTTGACAGCCGTGGATTGGGTGCTCTGGTCAATTCCAGCCGTGGAGTGGTCCAGGCTTTCGAGAAACAGCCGGGCATTCCCTGGCAGGAAGCGGTTCAGCAGGCAGCGAGAGAGACGCGGAAGCAGCTTCAGGGGGCGATTACCTCCTGATTCAGGCGCGGATGGTATTCTTCTTGGGAGCAGTGGTGCTCCCGTACTTCGACTCTGGAAGTCGGAGAAGGAGGAGTGTCGTGAAAGTGCCCGCCCCGCACAACCCGGCTCAAGCCGGTCATCTTCCAATTCCACGATTGTCTGATTTGGTGCCATTGCCCTTGGCCACTCTGGATGCAGACAGCAAGGTTCCGGTCGACATCTATCTTGATCACGATGGTGACTGGGTTCTGTGTCGAAGAGCGGGAGATCTTCTCTCCGCCGAAGTTCGCAGGGAGTTGTTGGAAGCGGGGCAGGATGCCCTGTGGATGCCCCTGCAGCAGAGGGACAATTACCTTCAACATTTGCGCTCTTCGATTCAGGGGGAGTGGAATCCCCGTTCCGGGATCGTCTGGGTCAGCAACTTCCTTGAACAGCATTCTGCTGAGAGGCCGCAGGCCATCGAAGCGATCTACCGCCGTCTTCGGTACGCATTGCTTCTTGCTCACGATGTGGGCATTCACTGCGGAGATCTGCTCGATGATTTTTGTCGTGGCATGTTGCTCCTCGGTGCACAGTTGGAAGGACTCGATGTCTCTACACTGGCAGAGGAGCACCGGTGCGGTGACAGCGTCCGTGCCATCCTGGAGGGCCATCGGGAGCGTTTCGATGGAACCGGTCCCCGCAGTTGGAGCCGTGAGCAGCAACGCTTGCCGGTGCGTATTGCCAGTCTGGTCGTCGCCTTTGATGAAGCGACGATGGGGGGGGCGGAGTCAGAGACGAATCACCGTCGTTGTGCTTTCGATGTTTTGAGATCTTTCATCGTCGAAGACCACGGAGCCTACGACCCTCGACTGGTGGCCGGTTTCATTCGCATCCTCGAACGCTGACGGAAGATCGGTCAGTCGAAGACTTCGAGGGCGTCTCCGGGGCGAATCGTGCCGGCGGTGATGATCTCGCCGTGCAATCCTCCGCGCCAATCGGGTTGCAGGGATTGGAGCAATCCCGGTTGCTGATCCTCCATCTGCTGACAGGGAACGAGCTCTCCGTGAATCAGGATCTCGACCTCGCCAATCCGCAGTTTCCTGCCGTCATGTTTCGGCCCAAAGCTTCCACCGCTGACCAGCAGATTCGCACGGCGGGTGGTCCAGGCGACCTCGTGCCCGACCTGATCGCAGGCACTCTGCCATTGTTCCGTGGAGAGCAGGGTGATCTGACGCCGGCGGGATGAACCATGGTCGCCGATCACGCCCGCTTCAGGATCGCAGGACAGTTCGAGTACCCGTTCGGGGGTGGCCCCTTTCGATGGTCTCACGGCCAGATCGATGACCTGCATCAGATGAGACCGATCTTGTAGAGGATGACCGCGAGCACACCGACCGGGACGACGTATCGAAGCAGTTGCAGCCACAATCCGTACCAGCGTGCAAATTGGGAGCCGGTGGTAAAGGCCTCTTCGCGAGCCTTGTCTCCAACACGCCAAGCCACAAAGAGTGCAATCAGCAGTCCTCCGATGGGAAGAAACCAGTTGGAGGCGAGGTGGTCAAAGGTGTCGAACCAATTCTTGCCGGTCTCACCTTCAAAGAGGAAGGCGGAGTGTTCCTTGAATCCGCTCCCGAAATACGATTCCGGTGATCCGGAAAGGGCAGAGGGCAAGCCGAACAGGGTGATGGTGCCCCCGCAAAGAAGAGTGGCCTTCAAGCGGGACATTTTGAACTCATCAATAAAGGTGGAGACCACTACCTCGAGGAGACTGATGGCACTGGTCAACGCCGCCAAAACCAGCAGGGCAAAGAAAAGAGTGCTCCAGAAAACTCCCCCTGCCAGTTGCGAAAAGGCGATGGGAAGATTGATGAAGACCAGTCCGGGACCAGCCTGAGGTTCGAGACCAAAGGTGAAAGTGATGGGGAACAGCACGAGGCAGGCGACCAGAGCGATGGCGGTGTCGAGGATGGTGATCATTCCCGAAGCCGCGACCAGATCCTCCTTCTTCTTCAGGTAGGAACCATAGGTAATCATCGCTCCCATACCGAGTGACAGGGTAAAGAAAGAGTGTCCGAGTGCCTCGAGGACTCCAGCGGCAGTCACTTTGGAGAAGTCGGGTTTAAAGACGAATTCGAGGGCCTGACCAAATCCATCCGAGGTGATGGCGAGACCGAGCAGGACCAGCAGCATCACGAGCAGGACCGGCATCAGGATTCGCGCCGCGCGCTCGACGCCCTTTTGGATACCTCCGAGAATGACACCGATGGTCATCACCATGAAAATCAGGTGCCAGCGGATGTTGGCGTCACCGTCTGCGAAGAGGGTTCCAAAGGCATTGCCGATTTCATCGGCATTCATGCCGGCAAAACCCTGAGTCAGTGAGAACCAGGTGTAGTGCAACGCCCAGCCGGCGACGACGGAATAATAACTGAGGATGATGAAGCCGGTCAGAACCCCAAGCCACCCGGGAACCGCCCACAGGCTTCCTGGAGAAGACAGGGATTTGAAGGCACCCACAGGGCTCTTCTGGGTACTGCGACCGACGAGGACCTCGGCGACCATGATCGGCAGGCCGATCAGCAGAATGAAAATCAGGTAGATCAGGACGAAGTAGCCGCCGCCATTTTCACCGGTGATGTAGGGGAACTTCCAGATATTGCCGAGGCCGACCGCTCCGCCTGCTGCTGCCAGAATGAAACCCCAACGACTGCTCCACTGGCCGCGGTTTTCCACGGTTCCATCGGTGTCACTCATCGTGAACCACCCTTTCTTCAGTGCTCAGTATCTTTTAGCCCTGTTCAGTCACCCACTCTTTTGAGGAGTTCTTCCTCATCGATGACCTCGATGCCGAGATCGGTGGCCTTCTTCAGTTTGGAACCGGCTTTTTCACCGGCGAGGAGGAGGTCGGTTTTACTCGAAACGGAACCGACGACTTTGCCCCCTGAAGCGATGATCTTCTGTTTCGCATCATCCCTGCTCAGTGTGGGCATGGTTCCGGTGATGACAACCGTCAAACCGGAAAATGCCCCTTCAGTGCCGGAGGTCTCAGCCTTTTCCTGATGGAAGGTCAGACCTGCGTCTCTCAACACTTTGATTTCATTCTGCACCGCTGGAATTTCAAAAAAGGCGACGATCGAACGGGCGATGATTTCCCCAAGCCCCTCAATCTGTGCCAGTCGTTCTTCATCGGCGGCCATGAGGGTGTCGATTTCCAGCGTGTCATCGACGATCAACTCGGCGACCCTCTCTCCGACATGCCGAATCCCGAGGGCATGAAGCACCCGCGAAAAGGGGCGACCCTTCGAAACTTCCAGAGCGGCGAGGAGATTTTCTGCCGACTTGACCGCCATGCGATCGAGTCCCGCAACCTGGTCGACGCTGAGTGAATACAGATCGGAGGGGACCGTGACGAGTCCCTCCGTGACCAGCTGATCAATCAGCTTCTCACCGAGTCCGTCGATGTCGAGGGCACGGCGGGAGGCAAAGTGCTCCAGTCGCCCACGAATTTGCGCCGGACACTGGAAGTTATCGCAGTAGGGGATGATCTCTTCTTCGGGGTAGTGGACCGCACCGTTGCATTCAGGACAGGAGGTGGGGAACTCGTAGGGTTTCTGGCTTCCATCGCGAAGCGAATCCACCGGTTTGACCACCTGGGGAATCACATCCCCGGCACGCTGGATGACCACGTCGTCTCCGATACGCAGATCCTTGCGGGCGATCTCCTTGGGATTGTGCAGTCCGGCCCGGGAGACGGTGACACCGCCGACATTGACCGGTTCCAGGTGGGCCACCGGAGTCAGCGCACCGGTCCGACCGACCTGCACCTGGATGTCGAGGAGTTTTGTGGTCTCTTGGCGCGCCGGAAATTTCAGTGCCACCGCCCAACGGGGGCTGCGGGCACGCATCCCCAGCTGCTCTCGCAGTCCCGCTCCCTGAACCTTGATCACCAGACCATCGATATCGAACGGGAGATCATCGCGGACCTCCATCACCTCTTCGTAGATGGCGATCAGTTCATCGGCTCCACTGGCCTCCCGCAGGAAGGGGCACGGCTGAAATCCCCAGCGTTCGATGTGGTCGATCAGATCCTTTTGCACCGACAGATCGATGCCTTCCTGATCGCCGATGCCGTAGATGAAAACATCGAGGGGGCGTTTCGCCGCGATGCGGGGGTCCAGTTGTCTCAGGGTTCCCGCCGCCGCATTGCGCGGGTTGGCAAAGAGGCCCTCATCTTGACTGCGGCTGGCGTTGAGCGCTTCAAAGTCTGCATTCTGCAGAACCACCTCCCCGCGCAGTTCGATGCGGGGTGGCGGAGTTTTGTCTTTCAGTTGGGGCGGCACGCTGCGGATGGTGCGGGCGGTGCCGGTTACTTCTTCTCCCGTGACTCCGTCTCCACGGGTCGCCGCGCGAACGAGGACTCCGTCCTCATAGAGGAGAGAGATGGCCACTCCATCGAATTTGTACTCCACCGTGAGCGGCGGATCCGGGTCGCCTTCGGTCAATTCGAGACCCTTGCGTACCCGTTCGACCCAATCGCGCACCTCATCGGTGCCCATGGCATTTTCCAGTGACAGCATCGGTACCCGGTGCTCCACCGAGGGCAGTTTGTCGGCGACGAAATCTTCCGGGGTCCAGGTGACGCCGACCTTGCGGGTGGGAGAATCTTTGGCCACCGCTTTCGGATAACGGGATTCCAGTTCCTCCAGCTCTTTCAGCAGACGATCGTATTCCGCGTCGGAAACCTGCGGATCATCGAGGATATAGTAGCGGAAATTGTGCTGATGGAGCGTGGCTGAGAGAGCCCGGATTCTCCTGAGATCGTCATTCTCGTTGCTCATCAAACTCCTGCGGGTGGGCGAATCGGAATCCGCGGTCACCTTTCATGCCAAGATCGCTGCTCTTCGGTTATCCTCGGGTGTCCCCAGGGTCCCGGGAAGGGAATCCCGGCCCAGCAGGAGGAGAACGCAACACGATGTCCGGATCAACCCCCAAGGGGATCCCTGAAGAGCCATTGGTGATTCCAGATGCGGTCCGCAAGGTCCACGATCGCATTACCGGTGCAGGGCATCGGAGTGTTCTTGCCGGTGGGGCGGTGCGCGATTATCTCCTTGGTCTGGAGCCGAAGGATTTTGATCTGGCGACTTCTGCCCATCCGGATCAGATCGATGCTCTCTTTGAAAAAACGGTTCTGGTCGGTGCCCAATTCGGTGTCGTAAGAGTCTTGCTCGACGATGTCGAAGTGGAAGTGGCGACCTTTCGTGCGGATATCGGGATTGCCGATGGTCGCCACCCCGAGTCGGTGCGATTTACGGACGAAAAAGAGGATGCCCTCCGGCGCGATTTCACCATCAATGGTCTCTTCTGGGATCTGGACCGTGAAGAGGTGGTGGATCATGTTGGTGGAATCGATGATCTGCAGACCGGGGTGATTCGAGCCATCGGGGATCCCGGTGAGAGATTTGTCGAAGATCGACTGCGTATGTTGCGTGGAGTTCGCTTCGCCACAGTTCTCGATCTGCCCATCGAAGAGGAAACCTGGAAAGCCATCTGTCAGGAATCTGCGGATTTGGCATCCGTCAGTCAGGAACGAATCCGCGAGGAGTTGCTTCGTATCCTCGTTTCGCCCCATCGCCATCGGGGTTACAGCCTGCTCTCCGACTCAGGATTGATGCAGGTGTTTCTGCCAGAGATTGAAAAGATGAAAGGGGTTCAACAGCCCCCGGAGCATCATCCTGAAGGGGATGTCTTCGTCCACACCGGCCTCGTTCTCGAGAATCTGGAGGATCCTTCTCCTGAATTGGCCATGGGCGCCTTGCTTCATGATGTCGGCAAGCCGGATACCTATGAAGAGGCCCCCGATCGCATCCGTTTTCATGGGCACGATGAGCTCGGTGCACGGATGACGGAAGAAATCTGCGAACGATTGCGTTTTTCCCGAAAAGCACAGGAGCGCATCGTCTATCTGGTGCGCAGGCATCTCGTGTTCATGAATGTCCCGCACATGCGTCTGGCCAAACGCTATCGCCTCTTTGAGGAAGACGGCTTTGACGAGCTGCTCGATCTGTGCAAGGCGGACTGTCTGGGGAGTCACCGGGATATGGGCCTCTATGAAGATTGCCGCGAGATGTACCTCGAATGGAAAAAGATTGGTCCTCCCAAGGAACCACTTTTGCAGGGCAGGGATCTGATTGATTTGGGGATGACCCCGGGTCCGGAGATGGGGTCGATGCTCGAAGCCCTCAACGACGCCCGTCGTGAGGGTGAAGTGACGGATCGTGAGGCCGCTCTGGAGTGGGTTCGACAAAGACTGGAGCAGGGCGACTCCACCTCAGGGGAGGCCTGAGCATGTGGAAGCCCGGGTTTGTCAGCCACGGATTGCTCGATCACTCCATCGATCAGGCGATGGAGCTGCTTTCTTCATCGGGATATTCCGCTTTGGGTATCACCCTGGGTCCTGCTCATCTGGATCCATGGAATTCCTCCGCTGCAGATCTTGAAGCCCTGCGAAAAAAACTCGAGGAGCACCAGCTTCTGCCCAGTATCGAAACGGGGGGAAGGTATCTTCTCGATCCCCGAAAAAAGCATTGGCCCACCTTGGCCAGCGCTACAGAAGATGGGCGAAAAAATCGACAGTCCTTCTATATCCGAGCGATCGATATTGCGGTTGCGTTGGGCGCTCCTGTTGTCAGCGTGTGGAGTGGCGGCAACGACGACCCCACACGATCAGCGGACGAAGTCACGGAAACCCTGATCAAAGCACTGTTACCGGTTCTCGATCATGCGGAATCGAAGGGCATCATCATCGGATTTGAACCGGAACCGGGAATGTGGATCGAAAGCCTTGAAGACTGGAAAGCTTTTCGTCAACAGATCGATCATTCTGCACTGGGATTGACGGTGGATCTCGGACATCTGGGGGTGACCGAGTTCCATGATCCACTCGGTAGTCTGAAGTCAGTTCTCGGTGAAGTGATCCATGTTCATGTCGATGACTGTAAAGATCGCAAACATGAACATCTTCCCCTCGGTGAGGGGGAGTTGGATCTGCCCGCTCTCATAGGTGCATTGACCGATTCCGGGTATCAGGGCCAACTGCTGGTCGAATTGTCACGGGATTCACATCGGGCACCGGAACTGGTGGAGCAATCGAAGCGTTACCTTGAAGGCCTTCAAGGAGGGTGAGCCCATGAACAAATCCAATAATTCCAAAGAACCGGAGCAGGTGATGAATCAAGGGACTGCAAAAGATTCCCATTGGCTGGACATGATCTCCATGGCGATCAGGACTCCGGTTTTCGATCACCAGCGGTCGGTCTTCACCAACCGGACGATGCGTTTTGGACAGATCGAAGCAGTCGGATTCGACTTCGACCACACCCTGGCGGTTTACAATTGTGAGGCGCTGGATGCACTGGCGGGGAAGTTGGTGGCGGATCGCCTGGTTGAGCATGAGGGAATTCCCCGGGAGTGGCTCGAAGAGCTACCCGATCTGTCCTTTGCCAAGAAAGCGCTGATCCTCGACATCGATGAGGGGGTCATTCTCAAAACCGATCGCTATGGTCACGTTCTTCGTGCTTACCGCGGAAAAGAGAAACTGACCGTCAGTGAAAAACGGAATCTCTATGGAGACCGGGACATCATTCCCCATGTCACAGATGGAGATCGTTTTATTCAGGTGGATCATGCCTTCAGTCGTCCGGAAATCCTGCTCTGGACCGCGCTGGTCGATCATGCCGAAGCGGGGGAAAGGCGCAGTGTCTGGGAAAAAATTCGTAAGCACACTGACACCATTCACAGGGACAACTCTCTGAAGAGTGTGATTACTGCCAATCCCGAAGAATACATTCAACAGGACCCCCGTACTGAAGCACTGTTGGTTCATCTCCGGGAGTGTGGCAAGAAAGTGTTCCTGCTGACCAACAGTGAGTGGGAATACACCCACGCGATGATGAATACCGTTTTGGGACGCGACCCTGAACGGGGGACCGAATGGCTCGACCTCTTCGATCTGGTGGTCGCAGAGGGCGGCAAGCCAACCTACTTCGATACCTCTTCTGGCAGAACCTGCAAACCCGGCATCGAGGACAAAATCCTCCTCGGTGGTAATCTGACGGAAATCGAGGAGAGGATCGGCTGTGCCGGACCGGAAATCCTCTACGTCGGTGATCACATCTATGCCGATCTGATCTCATCCAAACGCAATGTCTACTGGCGAACGATGCTCGTCGTTCCCGAATTGGAAGAGGAGATGGTGGTCCAGTCGGCGATGCCGGGGCTGGTTCGCCAACTGCGGGAAGTGGATGAAAGGCGTATTTCCACAGAGCGGGAAGTGATGCATTGGAAGGCCGTGGAAGCGTGTCTTCAAAGTATTGAAGGTGTTGTCGAAGAAGAGAAGAAGGGCATCAAAAACCTGCGGCTGGAATGTCACAGTGCCCGAAAAAACGCGACCGATACTCTCAAGGCGTTTATCCGTCAGCGTGAGGAGTTGCGGGCGAAGCTGAGTACTGCGACCAATGAACACTGGGGCAGTCTCTTCCGCGCAGGCAATGAGTTGACCCATTTTGGAAGGCAGCTGGAAGACTATGCCTGTGCATACACCAGTCGTGCCACCAATCTGCTCTTCTATCCCGCGGGGCACTACTTCCGATCATCGATGGATTATTTGCCCCATGAGTTGGAGTCGATGTAAATCGGTCAGATCCGTTTTTGACCGGTGATGCATTCGTGGACGGTTCCACCGATCCAGATGGAATCGTCCTCCTCGAAAACTTCGATCAAGCCACTGAATCGAATCGCAGTACCCTGGTGAAGGGTGTATTGGGAGGGGGCCATACCTCGCTTTTGGAACCAGACTGCGATCCCTGCAGCAAGACTTCCGGTGACCGGGTCCTCGGGGATACTCAGGGATTCCACAAAAGCGCGTACTTCAAAGTCGGCGTCGGGATGGGGAGAACCGGGACCGATGATGCCGAAATTGATCTCTTTCAACTGACTGAAGTCAGGATCGATGGAGAGAACCCGTTCCGAGTCTTTCAGGAGGACCGCTGCCCATCCTGGTCCATTGTCGACCCAGTGGTGATCGACGATCTCTTCTCTGTCGATGGATAGCCCGCTGCAAATCGTTTGCAGGGTGGAGTCATCGACAGGTCCTTCCCTGAGCAATCCCGGGGCTGCAAAAGCGAGTCCTTGATCCCGCTTCCTGATACGAACCTTGCCGATGCCACATTCCTGAATAATCAGCGAACCTTGTCGTGGCTCACCGCCCCGATTCAGCCATGCCCAGGCGCTGCCCAGAGTGGGGTGACCGGCGAAGGGCAACTCTCCCTCAGGGGTGAAGATTCGAACTTGGTAGTCCGCTTCAGGATCGGTGGGGGGCAAAAGAAAAGTGGTTTCCGAGAGATTGGTCCAGCGGGCAAATCGGGCCATCTCCTCAGTGGAGAAACCTGTGGCATCGTGAACGACGGCGAGGGGGTTACCCAGATAGGGGCTGCTGCCAAAAACATCTACCTGATCAAAGGGTAATGTCGAATCATTCATGGTTTCACTCCGTTGGTTTCAGTCCGCGGTAAACAAAACGGTAACCTCCGGCTGTTGCACCCCAGACCTGCTCGCCAGAACTGTTCCAGCCTCGATCCCAGCTGATGAGCAAACCGTCGATCAGTGCCACTTCGCTGGTTGCGTACTCTGCCCCTCCCAGTGAACTCTGGCACTCTTTGCCGACGGTAGAACCGACGAACCCCGCTCCATCGGGTTTCAGAAGAACGGAGCACCCTTCCCTCAAGGTCAGGTCCCGTGGCGACAGATCTGCAAACGTCACTTCAGGGTTTTTCCAACCTCCGGTGTACTCCAGAGGATTGCCCGGAAGCAGATAGACATCGCTGCGAATCTGCGAATTTCCATCACGGTAGACGTGTTGAATCCGTTGCCGATAGGGCCGCTCCAGAGATTCGAAGGAGGCTTGCTCCACGTACATCCAGTGTCCGAGTTTTTCTTCTGGCCAAATCGGCACCAGGATCATTCGGATTTGAAAATAGTTTTCAGGATCTGAGATAGCCTGATCCTTGCTGTCGAAACAGCCGGTCAGCATTTCTGCGGCGCGTTGAACTTCTTCATCAACGTGGAGCCTCAGGTTCAGGGATCCGCAGCCTGTGACTGTGATGAGAAGGACCAGAGTCCATAATGGGAAGAGGCGATGCAGGAACAAAAGAACTCCTGTGGTCAACGGTTGTAAAGCGTGGCCAACCTACCCCACGGTGACCGATTTTGCCAGTGCACGAGGCTTGTCGACATTACGCCCCAATGCTTTCGCTGTGTAGTAGGCAAAGAGCTGCGCTTGCATCAGTTGGAGGAGAGGGGTGGTCCATGGACCGGCGGAAGGGCTCTCGATAATGAATTCGGGGCGTGGCTCCGGAGGAGGGGAACTACTGGGCTGGAAGCAGATCACCTTGCCACCACGGGTCGAGATCTCCGCGATTGCACCGATCGCATGTTGACGTAATTCATCGGTTTCAGTTCCCGGAAGAAAAATGACGGTATGCATCGCATCATCGATCAGGGAGATGGTGCCATGTTTAAGGGCTCCAGCCGACATCCCCTCTGCATGGCAATAGGTGACTTCCTTGAATTTGAGTGCGGCTTCCAGAGCCAATCCGTGCTGGATTCCACGGCCGATGAAAAACCAGTTTCTCATGACACTGTGACGGCGTGCGAGATCACGGATCATCCCGTGGTCGCCACTGGCGATACTATCCAGACGAGCGGGCAAGGCCGCCATGTCGCTTTTGATATCGTCGAGTGTTTGACCACTGAGGACACCCTTGCGCTCTCCGAGTCGCACGGCAACTCTCAGCATGAGTGTCAGTTGGGAAATCGTTGATTTGGTTGAAAGAACACAGATCTCAGGGCCCGCACCCTGATTGAGATACTGATCCACCTCCCGGGCCATCGATGAGGATTCAACATTCAGGATCGCAGAAAGGTTTGCACCTCGTGCCCGCGAAAGGCGAAGAGCCCTTAGCGTATCGTAGGTCTCGCCAGACTGACTGATGGCGAGTACATGGTCCGAATCCTTGAGCGGTACCATATGGGGCAGCTCATCAGAGGACATCGCCGGAGTGAATTCGTCTGCCAATTCACTGATCATGTATTGACCCATCAAAGCGACGAAATAGCTGGTTCCGACACCGGTAAGGACGGTTCTCTTCGATTGCAGAATCGCTTCGACGATGGAGTCGATCCTGGCTTCTTCGATGGAGAGCGCTGTTTTGACCACCGTTCCATTTTCTGCGATCTCCTTGGACATGAAATCGGGATGCCCATTCAAGTCGACCGCCTGGGCAGAGATGGTCACGGTTTCCGGTTCGCGCTTGATTTCACGGCCGTCTGCAATTGAGAGCAGCCGGCAACTGTTGCGATCGATACGGGCCATCTCGCCGTCTTCGAGCCAAATGACCTGATCTGTCAGTCCACCCAGAGTCAGAGGGTCGGATGAGAAACAGTGGAAGTCTTCTCCGACACCGATCAACAATGGGCTCTCGTTACGCAGTGCGTAGAGAACACCCGGTTCCTGGCGGGTCATCACTCCGATCGCGTAGGTACCCTGCAACTGTCTGGCACACTCGAGAATCGCGTCTTCGACTTTCAGGCCATCCTTGAGATTTTTCTCGATGAGATGGGCGATGACTTCTGAATCGGTTTCTGAAAGGAAGGTGTGACCTGCGGAAGCCAACTCCGATCGAAGCGATTCGTACCCCTGCAAGATCCCGTTGTGCACGATGGCTATATCGCCGTAGGAATCGATCAGGGGATGGGCATTGAGTCGACTGACCCTTCCATGGGTGGCCCAACGGACATGCCCGAGTCCCCAATGTCCCTGGAGTTCAGAGAAGCGTTCTTCTGAAGCCACTCTCTGGACAGGGCCCGCTCCCTTGCGGATTTGCAACTGACCGTCTTCACCGGCGATGGAAAGCCCGCAAGAGTCATATCCCCGGTACTCCAGTTTCTCCAGAGCTTCCAGAAGTGTGGGGGTCACATCGGATGGAGATGAGATTCCAAAGATTCCACACATCGTCAAGACTCCTCGTCAGCAGGTCCCCTGTAGGTACAGCCGGTGTTGCATGTTTCATGGACGGTAACGGAACTCAGCCCGGGGAGGTTCCCCTCGATCCGATTCCAGATCCAGACCGCAATCAGTTCGGAGGTGGGATTTTCCAATCCCGGGATCTCATTCAGATAACGGTGGTCGAGTTCGTCGATCACAGGATTCACAACCTTCTTCAAATCGGCGAAATCCATCACCCAGCCTGTGGTTTCCCCAACGGGGCCGGTGACCCGGACTTCCACATGAAAGGTGTGGCCATGTAATCGATGGCACTTGTGATCCTCGGGAACGTTGGGCAGGGAGTGTGCTGAGTCGAAGGAAAACTTTCTCAACAATTCAATCTCGTGGCTCATTGGGCGACAGTCCTTTCCAATATCCGGAGGGGAGCAGCGAGTCTCAACGACCCCGTTCCTGGGGATCCCAAATGAATTTGTGTTGCTGGAGGTGAAGTCTCACCTTCAGGTGATCTTCCAGTATCCATTCTGAAAGTTGGGCTGCCTCCAGTTCTCCATGAACAGGAGAAAAAAGGATGGGCACCCGTATCTCATGGGTCTCGACCAGTTGTTTGGCCCACAGATAGTCGTTTCGATCCGCAAGAACCAATTTGAGTTCGTCGCCGTCCTTCAGGTGATCGAGGTTTTCCAGCAGATTCCGGTCTTCCTCGCCGGATCCCGGGGCCTTCAGGTCCATGATGACGCCGACCCTCGGGTCAAGGTTTGCGATGGGGTAGGTTCCGGAGGTTTCGAGAAGAACCTCTTCGAATCGATCACAGAGCATCGTCAAGAGCGGTCCTGCATCCGGTTGAGCCAGAGGTTCACCCCCGGTGAGTTCGACCAGGCCGATTCCGTGTGTTGCAGTGGTCTCACAAATTTCTTCCAGAGACATTTCGTCGCCACCCTTGAAAGAGTAGACGGTGTCACACCAGCGACAGCGGAGGGGACAGCCCGCAAGGCGAATGAAGACGCAGGGGATTCCAGCGCGCGTACTCTCTCCCTGAATCGAGGGGTAGATTTCGACGACTCTCAACTGGATTCTCCCAGTCCGTTCAACAAGTGGCGAATGTCTTCGGGAATCTCCACCGCTTCAAATTTGCCATCTGTCTGGGGCTTACAACAGACCTTGCCGACCTTGGCAATGAAGCAGCATTTGCTTCCCTGAAAACCTTCAAATTTGAAGTGGACTGAGCGTGCCGAGATTTGGGTGGTCGACACCCTCAGGGTGAGGGAATCGGTGTATTCAACAGGAGCCAGGAATTCGACCTCGAGGCTGCGACTGGGGAAGCCGATCTTCCGTTCCTTGAACAGGGTGTGATAGGGAGTTTCTCCGCGTTCAGAGAAGATGGCTTCGAATGCCTGGTGGCATTTGTCGAGGATTCGGGGGTAGTAGACGACCCCTGCTGCGTCGACGTCATCAAATCGGACGGGAAGGTTGATTTCGTACGTCATCGATCCTTCTTCCTTCCTGTCATTCTCTGGTGCGATTTGACCACAAGGTGGGAGAAAATTCCCCCTGATCGGCCCTGGGACTCATCTGAGAGCATTGCCGCCCCTCCATCCAGTCGATAAAATCAGGAATGAGCGTATTTTGGAAAGACCGATCCCGGTCTGATTCCAGCGACTTGAAAAGGGGAGCCCGTGCCACCGATCAGCGAATTGCCCGATCTCATCGGAGCTTTTGAAGAAACGATTGTCACTGAAAAGAATGAGCGCCGCCGTCTGAACGGACTGGTTCGCGTGGTGGAGGACTACTGTGCAGGTGTGTCCGACGATTTTCTGGGGCAGTTTGGCGAGAGTTCCCAGAAATACACGCGTCACCTTTTGCATGCCGATGCCGAGGATCGTTTCTCACTCCTGGCCCTGGTTTGGAAACCGGGACAGGGAACACCGATTCATGACCATCCTTCCTGGGGTGTGATTGGCGTTCTTCGCGGGCGCATGCGATTCACCAATTACGCACCTTCCACAGAGGAGGGACAGAAATGCCTCGTTCCGGTGGAGACCTTCATCGGTACCGCAGGGTCCGTAGGAACGGTTTATCCACCTGCAATGGACCTTCATCGCATGGACAACTGCTCCTCGGATGAAGTTGCAGTGACGCTTCATGCCTACGGGTGCCTTGTGAAAGAATTCCATATCTACAGCCCTGAAACCGGGGAGCGCCGAGAGGCGACCAGCGCTTTTGATTCAGTGCTCGAAGGGGCGATGCCCTAGGCAGCCCTCCTGCTAATTGGACTTCGATTCTCCGCAGATCCCACCTCCGGACTTGCGTTGACCCCATCCGCAGAGTGTCATCCTTTCTTGCGGAAAAGAAAGGGGCCCCGTGCGTATCGGCGTCGTCACCATCAATCCTGAACTGACATCTTCCCAGCGGATTTGGGAGGCAGGGCGAAAGCGTGGGCACGAGGTGCACCTGCTGTCGTTGCTCAATTTTTCTGTTTCGACAGGAGATCCTGCGCTTCTCCATTCTGGAGAACCGTTACCCCCTTTGGATGCGGCAATCTTGAGATTGGGAACCCAGTTGCCCGGACTTGCGGTCGCAGTGGGGAAAACACTGGAGTCCCTCGGGATGACCCTTCTTGATTCTGTTTCCGCACTCGAACTCGCCCGTGACAAGTTTGAAACCCTGAGAGTTCTGAACTCGGCGGGTTTACCGACGCCTGAAACAGAGTTGGTACGTGATCTCGATCAATTGGAAGCTGCTGTGGATCGGGTCGGGGGAGTGCCTGTGGTGATCAAGCCACTGCATGGATCCCAGGGACAAGGGACGATTCTCGCAGAGAGTACTGCGGGAGCCGTTTCGATGATGCAGAGCGTTCTTTTCCAATCGCGGGAGTTTTTAATTCAACAGTACATTCCCTGCGCGGGTGAAGACATCCGGGTCATCGTGGTCGATGGTGAAGTGGTGGCAGCCATGAGGCGGAAAGCACCGACTGGAGATTTCAGATCCAATCTCGCTCGCGGAGGCAGCGCCCGTGTGGAAGAGGTCACACCTGAACTGGGTGAGCTGGCGGTTCAGGCAACGGCTGCTTTGGGCCTTCAATGTTCCGGGGTCGATCTGTTGCCGGGCCCGGCTGGCCCCATGATTCTGGAAATCAACGGGTCTCCCGGTTTGGGGGGGATCGAGAATGTCACCGGATTGGACGTGGCGAGCCGCTGGATCATGTCTCTTGAAAACCGGTTATCTGAAGCGAACTGATCGGAAGGAAATCCCATGTCTGAAACCTCGAGTCTGAGCAAGGATGAGATCTGCAAGACCCTTGTCGAGTTGGGACACATCCTCGAAATCTCCGGATCCAGTCCTTTCAAGGTGCGCGCATTTGCCAATGGCGCACGGGCCCTGGAAAACTGGCAGGGAGACCTGGTCTCTCTGGTTCAGGACGGAAAGGTGACGTCGATTCAGGGAATCGGCAAAGGACTGGCGGGCCTCATCGAGGAGTGGGTCCTGGAAGGGGAGAGTGAAGCAGAGGAAGAGATTCGCAGTCTCGTTCCTGAAAGCCTGCTCGATCTTCTGAAGATTGCCGGACTCGGTCCCAAAAAAGTTCGTGTCATCTATGAAGAACTGGAGATTGAATCGGTCGACGAACTGGAAGAGGCGTGTCAGGAAAACCGTATTCAGGCTCTCGCCGGGTTCGGCCAGACGTCTGAAAACTCCATCCTGAAAGGGATCAACAACTTGCGCCGCTTTGCCGGGCGCCATCTGGTGTCCCAGGCCCGAGCCGTCGCCCAGAGGTTTCTGGACGCCGTCAAATCCGTACCCGGAGTAGAACGGGCGGAAGTGGCGGGTTCACTTCGTCGCAACAGGGAAACCATCGGTGACATCGACGTTCTGGTCGGGACGCTGGATCCCATTCCTGTTCGCGAGGCTTTCATGTCGGTAGAGGGAATTCGCGAGGTGATGGCAGAAGGGGAGACCAAATCGAGAATCCTTTCGGAAGAGGGAGTGGGTGTCGATCTGCGAGTCGTCGAACCGGTCGCCTTCGCTCCAGCACTGCATTACTTCACCGGCAGCAAGGAACACAACACGCGATTGCGCCAAAGGGCACGCGAGCGCGGTTGGAAATTGAACGAATATGGGCTTTGGGATGAAGAGGGTGCGGCCCTGCCGACTCCCGAGGAACAGGATATTTTCCGACATCTGGATATGGCCTGGATCCCTCCTGAGTTGCGGGAGGATCTGGGTGAGTTGGAAAAAGCGGCTGACCTGCATTCCCGCTCTGCCGAATGGGAGCCGCTGATCTCTGAGCAGGACGTCAAAGGGGTTCTCCACTGCCACTCTACCTGGTCCGACGGCAAGGCCACCCTGCGTGAAATGGTACAGGCAGCTTCAGATCTGGGGTGGGTCTACTACGGAACGGCGGACCATTCGAGAACCGCATCCTACGCCGGTGGATTGAGTATTGAACAACTGGCCGAACAGCGTGCCGAGTTGGAAGAGATTCGAGGCGACTTCCCGCACATGACATTGTTACAGGGGATCGAGAGCGACATTCTTGCGGATGGTTCCCTCGATTACCCCGATGAAGTTTTGGCAGAGTTGGATTATGTCGTCGTCAGTGTGCACTCCTCCTTCAGTTTGCCCAGAGCGGAGCAGACGGCCCGTATCGAAAATGCCCTGCGTCATCCCGCCACGACGGTCTGGGGGCATCCCACCGGTCGACTGTTGCTTCAGCGGGATGGGTACGAAATCGATCTGGACTACCTGCTCTCAGTGGCTGCCGAAGAAAAGGTGATCGTGGAATTGAATGCTCACCCCCGTCGTCTCGACCTGGATTGGCGTTGGGGAAGAAGAGTTCTCGAGCTGGGGGTGGACATTGGAATCCATCCCGATGCACACTCCACACAGGGTTTGCGTGATGTGGAGTATGGGGTTGCAGTTGCTCGCAAGATGGGCTTCAACTCCAGCCAGGTGACGAACTGCATGAACCCTGAAGAGTATCTGAAGCGTCTGAACCTTTGCCACAAGAGTTGAGAACACCTGAGAGGGGACTCCATTGAGCCGAGAACAAAAGAAACCCGCTGACAGTGCCGTGGAGATGCGTGAGCTGGTCCTGCCCAACGATACCAACAGTCATGGCAATGTCCTCGGCGGCAAAGTGCTCCACCTGATGGATCTGGCCTGTGCCATGGTTGCCATGCGTCACTGTCGCAGGCCGGTGGTGACGGCGGCGATGGACAATGTGGAATTTTTGGCACCGATTCCAGGTGGACACTTCATGATTCTCAAGGCGATGGTCAATCACACCGGTCGCAGTTCGATGGAAGTGGGTGTTCGTGTGGAGGGTGAGGACCCTCGAACCGGCGATATCACTCATACTTCGAGTGCCTATCTGACCTTTGTCGCTCTCGACGACCTCAAAAACCCGGTGGAGGTTCCCGAATTGGTTTCCACGTCTCCTGAAGAGGAGCGCAGGTTCAAGGAAGCCATCGAGCGTAGTGAGGCACGCCGAAAGCACCGCCACAAAGGGGATTGAGGGGTATCCTCAACAGGGACACGCTCAATTTTTGAAGGAGCGAATTCTCGTTCTCAAAACTCTTACGCCTTCGTGAGCCGGGTCGACTTTGGATGAGCGCTCAAGGCAGGTTTTCGCAGTTTCAATATCGCCGAACGAAACAGCCAGCAAGCCCCGCTGGATATTGGCGAGAAGATTTTCAGGTTCGATCACGAGGATTGTATCCAGTGCCTGTTTACCGGTCTCCCTGTCGTTCAGCTGTGTGGCCACCTCAAAAAGACGAAATGCCGTGGGAATATTCTGTTGATTGAGTGAGAGAGCAGTCAGCAGGCTACGTTTTGCCCCCTGAAGGTCATTCAAAAGTTGAAGGCACTTGCCGAGAACGAAGTGGGCTTTCCAGTCCGATGGAGTATTGCCGATGACATCGTTGGCAATATCGCGGGCACGGCGGATTTTTCGCTGGGAAGACGAATTGGCTCCCTGAGTCTGCAGATCCTGAGCTTCCTGAACCAGAATATCCACCAGCAAGAGGTTACTGCTGTCGGTCTTGAACTCACTCGGAATATCCTCTAGAACCTTCCGGGCCTCCGCAGAGCGTCCCGCAGCATGCATGCATTGGGCAACCAGATTGCGGATACCGGGGTCACCGGGAAAAGCATTGAGCAGTGGTTGAGCCAACTTGTCTGCGGCTGCAGTGTTGCCTCCGCGCAGATTGGCCCGAATCTGACGAATCTGATGATCCCGGCCTGTTTTCTGTTTCAGAAATTTCTGTTCCAGAGGATCGAGAACGATGGTGCGCTCACTGGGTGTTGCCAGTACCAGCATGTTTTCCACCTGCTCCGGAACGGCATTCCCCTCCAGCAGGTAGACTTCTCCCAGAAGGCGATAATAGAAGGGCGTTCGGGTATCCCTTTCCGTGATCGCCTTGAGGATCTCCAGAGCCTGTTTGTGCAAACCGGAATCGAGCAGGATTTCTGCCTGTGTTGCCAATAGGGGATTGGAGCGGGGGGCTTGTGTCAGGCACTCGAGGATCAGGTTCCAGGCTTTGTCCATCTGTCCCAGGTCGAGATACGCGGTGGCAAGAAAATGTTTGGCAGGGAGGTAGGCCGGAAACTTGCGGGTGACCTCTTCCAAACCTGAAATTGGGTTGGCCTTGTTGAGACCCGATTCGTACTCCGATCTTGCGGTGCGGTAGTGCCAGAGAGGGGAGCTGGAATCGAGCAGCCGTGCATTGGAGAACTCGTAGGCGGCATCCTCGTGGAGGCCGTGAACGCTGAGTGCATAGGCGTACCTGGCTCGATCTTCAGCATTCTTCGGAGAACGGAGAGCTTTGCTGCGAGCCTGATTGACGGCGGCTTTCTGTAAGGTGTCGTAGCGGCCGGTCATCGTGCTCTGTGTTACCGGACCCGGTTCCGGGCTGGAGCAACCTGCGAGCACCAGTATCAGGAGCATGAACCCTTTAAGGCAGGAGTGAACCATTCGAAGAATTTTCATGGTTTCCCAACACCTTCGTTTTGGGCCTGCCTTTTATTGAAGGATTCGATCTGCGATTTCAGGATCTGGGATTCCGTGTGGTCTGGGTTCACCGAGAGCAGTGATTGCAGATCCTGATTCGCCTCTGTGACCCTTCCCATTCCGAACAGAAGTGAGGCTCGATTGAAAAGAGCACTGATTCTCTCTGGCTCCAACTTCAGGGACTTGTCATAGGACTGCAGAGCTTCAGCATATTGTCCCAGACGGAAACAATTTCTTCCGATTCGATCATGTACCGCAGCTGCATCGGGGATTCCTTGCGCTGCCAGTTCAAGATAGACATTGGCACTGGCGTAGAATCCTTTTGTTTCCAGATTCACAGCCTGGTCGAGGCAGTGTGCGGGAGATTTATTGAGTTTGTTTTGAACCTGGATCAGCGAATCGCTGATGGATATTGGAGTTTCGGTCCGCTCTCCACTGCGCAAGAGAGCGAGGGTTTCCTGCAGCTTTTGAGCTTCTTCCCGGTTACCGGATCGCAGCTGGGCCTGTGAGAGAGCGGTCAATGTTCCCCGATCCAGGGGATATTGATCTTTGGCTACCAGAAGGGCGGGGAGGGCCTCTTCCGGCTTGTTGAGAGCGAGCAAATTCTGACCGATCCTTCGATGAGCCGCAGGGCAAGTCGGGTTCGACTTCAAATAGCGGTTCAGAAACTGATTTGATTCCTCAATTTCACCGGTTCGATTCAGAAGCTCGCCGATTCGGTAGAGGGTGACGGAGTGACTCGGTTCGAGTTCGAGGTAACGTCGAAAAGATTCCAGCGCTTCATCGACCATCCCGGACAATTCGAGGGAGTAGCCCAATCGGTAGTGACACTCATGGAAGTTCGCATCCCGGTTGAGAATTTCGCGTAAAACCTTGACGGCTGATTCATGAAAATCGTAGGCGGCGAGCTGGATCGCCAATGCCATTTGACCCTCATTCCGGAAGCGACTGGACTGGCTGATAAGGTCACAGCCGACGAGCGCTTTCCGCACGGGAAGAGCGGTGTCCTCGTCGACAAGTTCATTCACGTCAAAAGGAGTATCCATCGTTTTTTCGGTGGATTGGGAGCCTGCTTCCGAGATTTGAATCAGGAATATGGAAATCAGAAGCAGTAATGCCACCCTGAAAGATTTGAGGGGGAGTCCACCGAAGTCTCGAATCATGGTTTGTTTCCTTCTCCGAATTTCAGTGTGACGTGTTGATTCCATTCGGGGACCTCGAAGATCTCCTCGATTCCACCGGGCCAGAATACTGTGAGCTGTTTTCCGGGATCAATGGCTCCGAAATGTACCTCATGGGGAAAAGAAGAAGCATACCCGCGGCAGGCTGAATGGATTCGCACCAGAGGTACTTTTCCATCTGAAGCCTGGATACTCGCTCCCTCTGCAACGGGGTCTGATCCTTCGCGTTCCAATCGAACGGTCAACCAGGAACCGGAGCGGGGAGCATCATTCCTGAAAATCTGGCTCGGTTCATGGAGGTGGGTGACGACCATGTCCAGATCTCCATCCCGATCGAGATCGGCGTGTACCAGACCACGACTGACTCGAACCGTATCGGTCAGCAGACCTCCAACCTGATCATCGAGAGTGAATTTGCCACTCCCGTTATTGAGATAGATCAGGTTCGGTTCAGAGTATTCTGTCAGGGGCTCAGGAGTCTGACAGGGGAATGGATTGTCACCGCGAGTGACTTTTCCATTGGCGATCAAGAGGTCGAGATCACCGTCGAGTTCGATGTCGGCAGCGGTCAATCCGAAACCGGTATAGGCCATGCTGCTGGAGGCGAGGCGTGCCTGGCCGGTTTCGTCATTGAACCCGATACCCGCTCCCAGGTTTCTGTAAAAAGTATTGCTCTCCATGAGCAAGTGCGTGACGAACAGATCGGCCAAACCATCCCGGTCCAGGTCTGCTGCCACGACTCCCATCCCTGCTTCGGCCTGGCCATTCATGTTCAGGGCGGCACCGAGGAGGGAGGCTTCATCGACAAATCCTCCCTTTTCCACATTGCGGTACAGGTTGTTTTCGTAAGCATCATTGGCGAGATAAAGATCTGTACGTCCATCTTCGTCAAAATCGAAGACACTCACGCCGAGACTGGCGGCTGCCGATTCACGGATTCCGACCTCTTTACTGATATCCCTGAAAGTGCCGTCACCATTGTTCTCCAAAAAGACGTCCAGAGATGGAGGGAAGGCTTTGGGTCCGCAAAACTCTGCCCTGCCGGCAGCGTCATTGCAGACGGTTTCTGGATTGAACTCGATGTACTGGGTGATGTAGAGATCCAGATCCGAATCCTGATCAAAGTCGATCCACCCCGCCGAAATGGAGATCCCCTCGACCCCAATACCTGCTTCGACGGTGACATTGGTAAAGGTTCCGTCTCCATTGTTTCGGTACAGGGCATCCTTGCCAAAGTTGCATAGATAGACGTCGATATCTCCATCACCGTCGTAGTCTGCGCAGGCGACACCCATTCCATGTCCCAGATCTCCCAGGCCACTCTGCTCGGTAGCGTCAACAAACTTCAAGGGAGAGGTCTGGAGAAACAGTTTGTTCCCGGTGGGAGGCTGCTTGTCCGTTGCGGAACTGAGGTCATTGGCCTGAACGAAATAGAGGTCGAGATCTCCATCTCCTTCGACATCGAAGATCGCCATTCCACCGCCCACCGCCGCAGCGAGATGTCCCTGCTCGGTGATATGTGTCTGGTAGGTGAAATCGACTCCCGATGCCGCAGTGACATCCTTGAACCAGCCTGAAGTACTGATGTTGGGCTGCGAGGAAGAAGTCGACTCCGAAGCTGGAGGTGGGGTGACAGGCTTCGATTCTCCGGTGGGGGCTTCGGAACTGCATGAAGAGAGAAGCAATGCAGTCATGAGCAGGAAAAGTTTGAAGAATCCAGAATTCACGGGCCCTCTTCAAGGGTATCTCAAGTGGTTAATCAAGTATCAACTCTAGTGTCAATCCATAGAGGATCAGAGAGCAGACCAGTGGTCACCTAAATGGGGAAGAAGCCGTGAAAGAGCCCTTGCTTCCTGATTTTTATAATACGCATTCAGCGGGATGAATGCGACAGGTTTGTGCTGCTTGGGTCCTTCAACACCGTCACGCAATGCTTTTTAATAGAGTATGGCAAAGGGGGCATCATCCTCAGCGCCGGGTGTTTTTTTGAGATGAGGGCTTTTGGGATTTTGGCCGAACTCTGAGGAATCCACTCATCATCGAAGCGAAGATTTTCGGAACTGTTTCCTGCAAGTCCAAACTGATATTCGTGAGATCTTTGATTTGTCCACTGAAGAGTGGGATGTCCTTTTGGTACCGATGAATGGCTCCCTCGCCATTGAAAGTGTGATCCGAACCTTTGGCGGCAAGGTTCAGGTCCAAACAGATGGAGCTTTCAGTCAGAGGGTGGCTCAGGTGCATCATGATCCCCATGCTCCCTGGTCCTTTGGTGTTCAGCACGAAACCAACGATTCTCGACTCTGTGATATCAGTCAGTGTGACATCGTCGATGCAGTTTCTGCTTTGCCATACTTTGAGTTTCCGAGACAGGCAAAAGCGGTAGTAACAGTCAGCTCCAAGCAATTTGGAGCTGCCACAATTTGGTCTCTGGTAATGATTCGCCGTGACTATTGGAAGCAAGTTGATCCGTTAGATGGATACCTGAACCTTCAGCGCTACAGAGACTTCGCATCGATCGGTGAAACTCCTTGTACACCTGCTATTTCAGCACTCTTTTCGCTACGAGAAAAACTGAAATGTTTCGATCGTAATGAGTTTCGAGATCGAATCAGTGATCGATACAAAAAATTGAGTGAAGCGGTGTTAGGTATAGGTGGGGAGATAAAAGGAGAGGCGCCGGCCTTGACTTTCAGATTACCTATGGGCACAAGGATTGACTCGGACTGGTTCTGGAAACCTCCTGGTGAGGAGGGTTGGCTTCAAGCATTTCTCTGGTCAGGAAGTGACTCAGAGGTTGAAGAGATGCTTCAGCAGCTGAATCAAGTCCCCACCAAAGCTCCCTAAGCTCACTCGAGAATCTATCGACGGCTTTACGATTCCAGTAACCGCATCAGGGGCAAGATTGATACTCTTCACATGTCAGAGTGTCATTGGGGTTTGGATCAACACCACATTCATCCGTTGGCTGTGCAGGGGGGATTTCGTTGAGAAAGAGGTAAAACAGTAGCTGGACTGGATCAACAAGATTCATGTTGTCGTCATTATTGATATCCCCGGTTTCATGGCAGGTGGGCTCATAGAGGCCAAAGAAAAGCCAGAACAATAGATTCACGGCATCAGTCAAATTGAGGTGCCCGCTATCGTCTACATCGCCACGTATGAACTCTTTTTCGACCGGGCTTTGAATCACCTCAATGATTCCGTCATTGAGTTCAACTCCAAAATTGGGTGAGTATTCCATGCCATCCGGATCGACAAGGACGAGGTCCATAGGAAGATTTGTAACAGAACCTGTAGGAATCAGAGCTTG
>JAPOLY010000010.1 GCA_029976805.1 bacterium | reverse complement strand
TTGCCCCATAGAACGCCGGCACCCGTGGGGCCGTATGTTTTGTGGCCGCTGAAGGTCAGGAAATCGCAATCGATTTCCTTCGGACTGATCGACATATGAGGTGCAGACTGGGCAGCATCGAGAATCGTAATTGCGCCAACTTTGCGAGCCTCCGCAAAGATGGCGTCGATATCATTGACCGTTCCAATCGCATTGGAAACGTGTCCAACGGAGACCACCCGGGTTTTCTCACTGATCCACTGATCCAGATCAGAGAGAATCAACTCTCCTTCATCGTCGCAGGGAATCACCTTCAGAATCGTCCCCATTTTTTCGCTGATCAACTGCCAGGGCACGATGTTCGCATGGTGATCGAGGGAAGAGATCAGGATTTCGTCACCGGGCTGAAATCCGGAATCCAGATGACACAGTGTGTTGGCCAACAGATTCATCGATTCAGTCACACCCCGCGTGAAGATCACTTCCCGGCTGTCACTGATACCGAGGAATGCCGCCACGACTTTGCGGACCCCCTCAAATCGGGCGGTGGCTCTTTCGCTGAGGGTGTGAACTCCCCTGTGGACATTGGCGCAATCCTGGCGATAGACCGAGTCGACCGCTTCCATCACTGCCACGGGCTTTTGGGTAGTCGCCGCGCTGTCCAGATAAACGAGACGGTGCCCGTGTACCTGTTGATTCAAACCAGGAAAGTGCTTCTGAATCTCGTTCACATTCAGAGACATGGGGTCACCCGCGTTCAAACCACTCCCGTCTTCAGGATCCCGATTCACCAGCGGCTGGCATCGCTTCCTGTAACTGCTCAATGAACTGCTCCTTCAAGGCCTCATTTTCAAGATCCTTAAAGACTTCTGCAGTAAAGGCCCTGACCAGCATTCGGCGAGCCTCCTCGAGGCCCACTCCACGACTTCTCAGGTAAAAGAGTGATTCATCATCCAGCTCTCCGACAGTCGCACCATGGGTGCACTTGACATCGTCCGCATAGATCTCAAGACGGGGACGGGTGTTCATCTCAGCAGATCGCGACAAAAGGATCGCGTCGTTGGACTGCTCGGCATCCGTTCTCTGGGCATCCTGATGAACATGGATCATTCCGGTAAATGCCCCGCGAGAGCCTCCACCGAGAACCCCTCTGTAAATCTCTCTGCTGGTGCAGTCCTCAACCGCATGCTCGATGACCGTATGATGATCAACGATTTCGTCGCCATTGCTGACGTAACCGCCCAGCAAATCGACATGCCCTTCCGGGCCCGCAAGAATCGCATGAATCTCGTTTCGGACCAGACGTGCTCCACTGCCCGCAATCAGATCGCGGAAGATTGCCTTTCCTTCCACTTGAACCCGGGTTCCGTGGTAAAGGACATCGCAACCGGGCCGAACCACCCGTTGACGGGAGAATTCACAACCGGATCCGATCTCCATACCCCAACGGATATTGGCCAGAGTCGTTCCTCGAGAACGGAACTCCTCAAGGATTTCGATCTTGGCCCCACCGCTGAGTCGAACCAGTCCGGAGACATGGCTGGAACCAGAAACGGCAGATCCATCCTGCGCGTGAACAATATGGATTCTGGCGTCAGTCTCCCCTTGTGCGTCGATCACCAGACCGTCACAAAGAAAAACATCCGCAAGATTCTGGAATGGATGGTCTTCACTGGGAATCAGGCGGTCGATGGATTCAATGACGGAATCAGGATTCTCAGCCAACATGCCTGCGAGTCCACGAATCGAAACTTCGTCGGGCAATGCAGTCAAATCAGAAAGATCATCCCTGAAGCGACCGTTGATCAGCACGATGCGAATATCGGACGTGGTCGCCAATTCATCATCACCAGGCAGCGCTCCGTCCGCCGGAAGCAGCGCGGAGTATTCACCTTGAGCCACCGATTTCAGCGGCGTGTATCTCCACTCTTCATGTTTCCGGGTAGGAAACCCGCTTTGCTGGAACAGCTCGCTCGCAGACTGGCGCCGCTGATCCAGAGAGGAATGGGCACCGGCAGAATCAGCAACTTGCTGAGACAGCATTGCATGCCAGGGGTCAACGGTTTCGGTGCTCACGAAGCCTCCTGGGTTTTCTCACGGGCGTGCCCGGATTCAAGCCATGAATATCCCTCACGCTCCAGCTCATGGGCCAGGGTCTTGTCGCCGGAACGGACGATCTGCCCCTCCGAAAGCACATGAACGTGATCAGGAACGATGTAGTCGAGAAGTCGCTGATAGTGGGTCACGACGATAAACGCACGATCACCTCCGCGAAGGGCATTAACGCCTTCAGCAACGATTCTGAGAGCATCGATATCCAATCCTGAGTCTGTTTCATCGAGGATGGCCAGTTTCGGATCGAGAACCGCCATTTGCAGAATCTCATTACGCTTCTTTTCACCACCGCTGAAGCCGTCGTTGACGGAACGCTGTAACAGCTTTTCGTCCATCCCCACCAACTTCATCTTCTCACGGACGAGTTGGAGGAAGTCGACGGCGTCCACCTCAGACTCCTCACGATAGCGACGCACGGCATTGAGGGCCGAACGAAGGAAGTAGGCATTCGAAATTCCAGGAATCGAGACGGGGTACTGGAATGCGAGGAAGATGCCCTCACATGCGCGCTCCTCAGGATCAAGATCGAGGAGGTCGAGTCCACTGTAGCTCACAGAACCACTGTCCACCGTGTAGTCTTCACGACCGGCAAGAACGTTGGCAAAGGTACTCTTGCCTGAGCCATTCGGTCCCATGATGGCGTGAACCTCGCCCGGCTTCACCGAAAGGTTCAGGCCTTTCAGGATCGGGCTGCCTTCTACGGACGCATGAAGATTATTTACATCGAGAATCATTTTTTCCTCATTTTCATGGGCAGACATCAACCGACGCTCCCCTCGAGACTCACCGCCAACAACTTCTGGGCTTCCACAGCAAACTCCATTGGCAGCTCGCTGAAGACCTCCTTGCAGAATCCGTTGACGATCATCGAGACGGCATCCTCTGTCGAAATACCCCTCTGATTGCAATAAAAGATCTGGTCCTCACCGATCTTTGAGGTGGTCGCTTCGTGCTCAACCTTGGCACTCGGGTTACGCACCTCCACGTAAGGGAAGGTGTGTGCGCCACAGCGATCACCCAGAAGCATCGAATCGCATTGTGAAAAGTTACGTGCGTCTTCCGCACCCTTTTTGATGTCGACCAGCCCACGATAGGTGTTTTGCCCTTTACCGGCACTGATACCCTTGGAGATGATCGTCGATTTCGTGCGCTTGCCGAGGTGAACCATCTTTGTCCCGGTATCGGCTTGCTGGAAATTGTTGGTCAGGGCCACCGAGTAAAACTCACCGATGGAATCATCACCCTGAAGAATGCAGGAAGGATACTTCCAGGTGATGGCACTGCCGGTCTCCACTTGAGTCCAGGAGATCTTCGAGCGATCACCTTTGCAGAGACCTCGCTTGGTCACAAAGTTGTAAATTCCACCGACGCCGTCAGCGTCGCCGGGGTACCAGTTCTGTACGGTCGAGTATTTGATGGTGGCCTCTTCGAGAGCGACGAGCTCCACCACCGCAGCATGAAGCTGATTTTCATCACGCATGGGAGCCGTACAGCCCTCGAGGTAAGACACCGTCGAGCCTTCGTCGGCAACGATCAGGGTCCGCTCAAACTGGCCCGTTCCCGCAGCATTGATCCGGAAATAGGTCGACAGTTCCATCGGACATGCAACACCTTTGGGGATGTAGCAGAAAGAACCGTCCGAAAAGACTGCGGAGTTCAGTGCGGAGTAAAAATTGTCGGTGTAGGGAACGACCGATCCCAGATATTTGCGAATCAGCTCTGGGTGCTCTTTGACGGCTTCACTGAAGGAACAGAAGATGATCCCCAGTTCCGCCAACTTGTCACTGAAGGTCGTCGCCACGGAAACACTGTCGAAAACCGCATCCACAGCCACATTGCTGAGACGCTTCTGTTCCTCCAGAGAGATCCCCAACTTTTCGAAGGTCTCCAACAACTCCGGATCGACTTCGTCCAGACTCTCCAACTGTTTTTTTGGTTTGGGAGCACTGTAGTAAATCAGATCCTGGTAGTTGACGACATTTTTGTTGACCTTGGCCCAGGCCGGGTCCTCCATCGTCTGCCAATGGCGGAAAGCCTTGAGACGATATTCAAGAAGCCAATCCGGCTCGCCCTTTCTGCGGACGATTTCCCGGATCGTGTCTTCATCAAGACCTGGTGGCAAAGAGTCTGATTCGACGTCTGTGACGAAACCGAATTCGTATTCCTTGTCTGCGAGTTTCTGTAACTCTTCTGCTTCCGACATCATTCCCCTTCTGGGTTTCTGGTGGAATCTGAATCGTTGTTGGCAGCTGCCAACACGCCCCCTGGAATCGCCATCTGTTCGAGGGTGATGCTTTCCAGGGTCTCCACGATCTTGTCGTTGATGTATTTCCAATTGGCGCTCATGGGGCACAGCGAGCTGACGTCACACTGCTCCGGTCCTTCACCGGCGCAATCTGTCATCGAAATCGGCCCATCCAACGCAGTGATGATCTGTTGAATCGAGATATCGGCAGGAAGTCGGGAAAGTTGATACCCACCCTGAACCCCCCTCCGGGACTGAAGGATTCCTCCGCGAACGAGGGCCTTGAGAATCTTGCTGACATTCGGGAGTGCCAGCCCGGAAGCCGTGGCGATTTCCGGCGCAGACAGCAACCGGGGAGGCATAGCCTTGTCATCTTCCCGGACCAGGCAGGTCAGGATCATGATCCCATAGTCAGTCTGACGGTTGAGTCTCAGCATTCGTGCGCCCTGTCTGTTCGCCCTGTCTCGTTGCTCTCACATCTGGGCTGCCAAGTATGGCAAATCCGCAAATAGAGGCCACTCCTGCCACTTTCCAAAAGGGGACCACTTTGGTCCTGATTTGATTCTCCCACTCCAGCCGTATCGGTCAAGCAATCCCGATGGGCCTCTTGGGTCCGGTGGTCGAATTGTCTTCCAGACCCTAAACTCACCTCAGACGGGAGACCACATTGTCCAAACCGGAAGCCGAATCCAGGGATACAGGCATGAGTGAGGTTCAGCAGCCAACATTGCTGTCAGACCTCCTCCAGCTTGCCAAGCCCCGCTTGACGATGCTGGTGGTGCTGACCGCCAGCCTCGGCGTGGCCACATCCTGGGCATTCCCTGAAACCTGGAACTCTCGATTCACGGGCACCACCACTGCGTGGCTGGAACGCTGGACCGTTCTGATCGCCCTGAGCCTGGGCACTGCCCTCCTCGCCGCCGCTGCCAACTCCCTGAATATGCTCTGGGAACGAAAACAGGATCAGTTGATGCGGCGAACCGCAGTTCGTGCCACAGCAAAGGGACGGATCGGAGCCGCAGTCGTTCTTCCCTACGCGACTCTGTTGGCCTCCAGTGGCACTGCCCTCTTGTGGTGGCAGGGCAACCCTCTCACCGCGGCTCTCGGATTTGTCAGTCTGATCCTCTATGTCCTCGTCTACACTCCGCTGAAAAAACGGACTCCGCTCAATACCATTCTCGGTGCGATACCGGGAGCCTTGCCTCCCCTGATCGGTTGGTGCGGGGCCGGAGGAAGTCCATGGCATCCGGTAGGGCTCGCACTCTTCGGTATTCTTTTCATCTGGCAAATCCCACACTTCCTCGCCATCGCATGGATGCATCGGGAAGAGTACGAAAAAGCCGGATTCAAAATGCTGCCGAGTGTCGACCCTGAGGGTCACCGGACGGCGAGGATCTCGGTGATCTGGTCATTGCTACTCTGGGGGGTCAGTCTCTCTCCCACGCTCACCGGTCATGCGGGACTCCAATATCTCGCAGTAGCCAATCTGGGTGGATTCCTGATGACCCTGCGCTCTTACCAACTGGCACTGCACAGGGATAAACCTGCGGCAAGAAAACTCTTTTTTGCCAGCCTGATTTACCTCCCACCAGTTCTTTCGGCTCTGGTGATCGATTCGGGGTCATCATGAATCCAGAGACTCCTTCCACCGAAAATTCAGGGAGTGGCCTTGGCCTGCTCCTTGGAGGATTGCTCCTGCTGATTCTCGCTGTGGTGGCATGGCGCATCCCGCATCTGATGCGAGCAATTGAGGAAGTTGACCAGTTGGGACCAGAAGCTTTCAAAACGAACGGCTTCGCGCTACCCGATGATTTTCTCAATGATCCGGACTTCGTGCGCTGGGGCGCACCCGGCCAAATCATTGCTGTCGACCTCCCCGAAACCTGGGGACAGGATAAAGTCGAAGAACTGTCAAAAAACTTCCGTAAACGTTTTCTCGTCTCTTCCAGTGAAGTGGTTGGATTCTCCTTCGGTGATCAATCGCGTGCATATCCGCTGCGCCTGTTGCAATGGCATGAAGTCGTCAATGACGTCGTCGGAGGCAAACCGATTTGCGTGGTTTACCACCCTTTGTCCGAGACGATTGCCGTATTCGAGCGAACCGCCAACACACCCGGTGAAACGCCCCCCATCTTTGGAAACTCGGGCCTGGTTCTCGATTGCTGTTTGTTGATCAATGATCGACGCGGACAGGGAATGAGAAGTCAGGAAAGCTTGTGGAGCCCCCTCGACGGCACTGCACTCAGTGGCCCGAGAAAGGGTGAAGAACTCAAATTTCTGCCCTTCACCCTGACCACCTGGGAGGACTGGCTTGAAGCCGCTCCCAATACGGATGTCATGGCCATGCTCGAAAGCCACCGTAACTATTACAAAAAAGAACCCTATCTGCCTTACCGACAGAGAGACTTGCCCAAGTACCCCTACTCACCCAAAGCCCCTGCAGGACCAAAAAAATTGGGCCGGGTTATGGTTTCCGGAAGCGGATCAGAAAGGCAGGGAATCCTGACGGCGGATCTTCAGAAGACCTATTCTTCCGAAAGCCCCTTCCTGATCAGTTCGTGGTTCGCAACCCATGCCCGCGAAATCCCTGTCGAAAGTCCCTAGACCAACCACAGCAGGAACGCGAAAAGCCCGAACCATACCACTCCCAGAAAGTGCCAATAAAGATTGACCTGTTTCACCAGGTCATGGTGAAGACTCCAGTAACCTCCGCTCAGGGAGCGGACGGTGACGAGGGACTGAAAAATTAATCCACCCGCCAGGTGGAGGGCATGAATCAATCCAAGGGAATAAATGCACCACCCCAAAAGAGATGACGAAGCATTGAACTGGCCGTTGCCAGACGTGAGTAATTGCTGCCAGACATTTTCCTGGGCATAAAGGAATGCGAATCCCAGAAAGAAAACCGTGAGCATGCAGGCCTTGAACCTGCGAAGGGCATCTTTGCCAATAAAGTGCACTCCCAGTTGGGAGAAAACACTCAACAGTAGGATGATGCCGGTGCTGATCCAAGCAGTGTCCGGGAGAGACGGACTCCCTTGCCCCCAGTTGGGGGAAGAGTTCCTCACAAGAACGATTCCGATCACACTGGCGACAAAAAAGATCCCCAGGGAGGCCAAAAAGAGCCACATACCCATTTGCAGGACGGCAGGGTTGGGAGGGGAAGGAATCTCCCCCACAAACTTTTCCTGATGTTCCACCGCTCCGGGCACGATCGCTCCTGTTCTTCCCCCACCTCTCGAATCAGTCTGTCAGCCCCTGTGCTTCAAGTGTTGCACTGTCGGTGTACATATTCTCCTGATATTCCCCGGTATCGAGAAGGGCGAAGCCCAAAAAGATGCCCAGAAAGAGCAGAGATCCGACCAGAATGATGGCGTTGAACGGGCGATCCCACCGCAAGTGCATGAAGTAAAGCCCCACGAGAGTCGCCTTGATGGTTGCCACACCCATGGCCACAACGATGTTGAGGTCTCCCATGTCAATATAGGAGACACCCACCGTCAGCCAGGTGAGGAAGAGCAACGCTGTTAAAATCGTCAACAACAGCGGGGTCGAAGTCATGTGACCGACCACTGGATGAGGATCTTTCTGGCCTTTGTTCGCCTTGGTCACGATCAAGGTCACGATCAGACACAAGAAAAACGCCGACAGAATCAGAAGATCCACATTATTCAAAAGAGCTTCCATGGATCCTCCTATTCAACCAGATAAAGCAGTGGGAAGAGGTAGATCCAGATCAGATCCACCAGGTGCCAGTAGAGTCCACCCAGATCCACCGGAGTGAAGAACTCCTTGCCGATCTTGTTCTTCATCACCAGCCACATCAGCCACACCATGACGGCCATTCCGATCAGGACATGAATGCCGTGAAGGCCGGTGAGGCAGAAGTAAATGCTGAAGAACACATGGGCATTCTCTGGTCGGGGTACCGTCGGAACATGGTAGGGAGCGATGTACAACTCGTCAGAATTCGAAGGGTAGTTCGATTCCTCTTTGAGTTTGGCTTTCATCTCATCCTTGCCCATATTGACAGCCAACCCTGTTGGTGGGAGAGCCGGCCCTTTTGCCTGAGTCTTGGCAATCGGCTCGATCTCTTTGGGATTGGCTTCGGGAGCTTTGGGCGGAATCAGGGAGTCGAGAGATTCCCTTTCGATCCTCGCACGCTCCTGTTCTGCAGCATCCACTGTGGCGTAGGAAAAACTTTTCCCCGGGAACAACCCCTCATGGAACTTCTTGGAATACTCAAGGTACTTGATTCCCATGAAGCCCAAACCACAGACAAAGGTGACTGCCAGATAGAACAGGATCCTGTTCTTTCTTCCCAACTGGGCCTCCCTGACAGCCATCGCCATGGTCAGGGAAGAAAACAGCAGCACCATTGTGTTGGTGGCCCCCCACCGTTTGTCGAGGAATTGGCTTCCCCACTCAAACAGGTCAGGGTGGTTTGCTTTGTAGACTGTGTAAAAAACAAACAGGCCTCCGAAAAGCAGCACTTCGGTTGCCAGGAAAAGCCACATTCCCAGCTTTCCTGCTTCGAACTGCTGATCGAGACTGTCGAAGTGGTGTGCCAAGTGCGGAGAGTGACCATGTCCATGGTCATGCCCTTCTCCGTGCCCACCGTGGTGGGTTTCGGCAGCCCCTTCGCTGTTGTCCTGATGCGCGTCGCCGCTCATCCCATCTCCCATCTTCAGGCCGAACCGGCAGTGGTTCGACTCGAGTAGTTCCCGGTGACCGGGTCGTAGTCAAAGTGATCAAGCTCGTATGGATCCGTCGCCGAAGGCACGCCATGGAAGTTTTCCAGCGGCGGAGGTGACGGAGTATGCCATTCCAGACTGTTGCCACCCCATGGGTTGCTCGGTGCTTTTTTACCCGAGGCGAGTGACTGCAACAGGTAGAACGCTGTCATGAAGAAGCCAACAGCCATCACGTAAGCTCCCACAGTGGAAAGCTGGTGATAAATCTCAAACTTGTCCTGGTAGGTGTAGTACCTGCGAGGCATGCCGAGAGATCCCATGACAAACTGCGGAATGAAGGTCAGGTTGAAACCGATGAAGACGAGAGCACAGGCAATCCTGCCCCAAAACTCGTTGAACATCTTTCCGGTCATCTTCGGCCACCAGTGGTGAAGTCCACCAATGAATGCAATCAGTGCACTTCCCATCATGACGTAGTGGAAGTGAGCGACCACAAAGTAGGTGTCATGAAGGTGGGTGTCGATGCTCAACACGCCGAGGAAAAGCCCCGTCAATCCACCGATGGTGAACAGGAAAATGAATGCAATCCCGTAAAGCATCGTCGTATTGAGGGATAGTGACCCCTTGTACATCGTTGCAATCCAGTTAAAGACCTTGATCGCCGAGGGGATTCCCACAGAGAAGGTGATTCCACTGAAGATGATGTTCATCACCGTCGACTGGCCACTGGTAAACATGTGGTGTCCCCAGACGATGAACGAGAAGATCGCGATCGCCACCGAAGAGTAACCAATGTAGCGATATCCGAAGATTCTCTTGTGGCTATGGACAGCGATGATCTCACTGATCACACCCATCGCCGGGATGATCATGATGTACACCGCAGGGTGACTGTAGAACCAGAAGAAGTGCTGGTAGAGAACCGGATCGCCACCGTTTTGGGGGTCGAAAATACCGATGCCCAACGTCCGTTCAAGAATCAGCAGCAACAGGGTGATTCCCAGAACCGGGGTAGCCAGAACCTGGATGACCGCCGTGGAGTAGGTTCCCCAGAGGAAGAGCGGCATGTTGAACCAGGTCATCCCCTTTGGCCGCATCTTGTGGATCGTCACGATGAAGTTCAGACCGGTGAAAATACTTGAGAACCCCAGAATGAAGACGCCCACCACTGCAGGAATCACCGCAGTGGAAGTATCCGTGGAGTAAGGCGTGTAGAAGGTCCACCCGGTATCCACTCCGCCACTGAAAAGGACGTAAATGAAGAATGCAGCTCCACAGATCCACAAGTAGAACGAACTCAGGTTCAGCCTTGGGAATGCCACGTCTTTTGCACCCAGAAGAAGAGGCAGGACAAAGTTGCCCAACGCCGCTGGAACCCCGGGGATAATCACCAGGAACACCATGATCGCACCGTGGGTCGTAAACCACTGGTTGTACAGATCAGCCTGCGCACCCGGATCAGCCGCAAAGAGCGGAGTGATCAACGGCATCGGAGAGAACAGCTCGGTTCTCACCAGCAGTGCAAAGACTCCCCCGAGGAAAAACATCCCCAGCACACCGACCAGATACATCAGGCCAATACGCTTGTGATCCAGAGTCAGGGCCCAGGAAGCGAAGGTCTTGGTCACCGTCAGGTAACTGGGACCAGACTCGGTTGTTTCCGGAGCGACCTTGGCGGTCTCCTGAGAGGAAACATCGGAGCCGGAAGGGGCTTGGTCGTTGGGATTCATATTCTCTGCTCCTTACTTGCCAAGGCTCTTGATAAACTCGGTGACCCAGAGGATCTCCTTGTCAGTCAACTTCACCACCGGCATCTGACCGGGGTATCCATCGGCAATCTTTTTCATCGGGTATCGGATCGACTCTTCGATGTAAGCTTCGTCTACGGTCGTTGACCCAGCGACACCGTTCTCGGTGTATTGACGCAGGGATCCAAATGCACCCTGCCAGGTCGGCCCCACCTTGTTGGAACCATCCAGACTGTGACAGGAAACACAGCCCTTGCGTTTCCAGACGATCTCCCCCAACTGTTCAAAGGGCAGGGTCTCGTCGTAGGAAGCCGCCACTTCGAGCCACTTCTCGAAACTTTCCTGGCTCTCGTGAACCACCACCTTGCTGTGCATCAGCGAGTGGCCCTGTCCGCAATACTCGGTACAGAGCAGGTCGTAGACTCCAGGTTCCGTCGCCTCAAACCAGAGCTCACCGATACGGCCTGGTACGCAGTCCTTTTTGACCCGGAAAGCGGGAATGAAAAGGGAGTGCAACACGTCCGAGGCCATGACCTTGATCCTCACGGGTGTGTTCACGGGAACATGCAACCCGGCTTTCTCAAGAACCTTGGCTTCTCTCTCAGCTGCGGCTTCCGGAGTCAGGGATCCATCCCGGATTCCCATGCGGATCTCATTGAAATCCTCGGAAGCGCCGGGAACCACCGCACCATTGGTGGGATAGGTAAAGTTCCACAACCAACGGGAAGCTTCGGCAGTGACGGTCATGGCATTGGAAGGAGCTGTGGCCATCGCCACATAACCCTTGTATCCGTACCAGAACATCATGAAGGACAGGATCACGGGAATACCGGTCCATGCCACCTCAAGGATCAAGTTGTGATCATTCTGGCTGGTGGCTTTCTGCCCCTCCGGAGCCTTGAATTTCATCATGAAGATCACCAACAGTGCAGTGATCAAAACCAGGAAGAAAATGGAAACCCAGTAAACGAAGTAAAAGTCTCCGTCGACGGTATCCGCAAAGTTGGAAACAGGTGCCGGCAGCCAAAAACTGGGGCCGGTCTGAGTCGCCCAATGCGAAAGAAGCGGGTTGAAAAAGTGCATCATTTATCCTGCTCTCTCTGAGAGTCCATGGAGTCGTCATTTTCAGAAACGGAATTCAATCGATCTCTTCGACGGAGAACCATTAAGAAGCCCCCCAATCCCAAGACCGTGACGAGACCACCGAGTCTCATCACCAACAGTGCCTCCGGTCCGTACCGGGCCTTTTCAGGATCGTAAACAAAACAGGTCAAAATCATCTGATCAGCCCAGGATCCGACTTTACCGTCGGAAGCTTCGACCAGTGCGAGACGCAGCGTTTGCGGATCGAACTCAATCCCCTGCAGCGTTCGCGTCAAAACACCTTCCGGTGAGAGAATGAAAGCCCCTGCACCGTGAGCGTACTCTTGATTGTAGGTATTCCACTCATAATCAAATCCCACGCTGTCAGCGATGGGACGAAGGTTTTCCTCTTCACCGGTGAGGAAGTGCCAGCCCTTCTCAGCGGTCTCAGTGGAAACTCCCGTCAACTGTGCTTCTTCAAGAAACACTTCCAACAATGCGCGCTTTCTGTTGCGTGCATCGAGAGGCTTGTCTCTGGGGTCGATACTCATGGTCACGATTTCGTAATCCTGACCCAACACCAAATCACACTCCGCCATCGACTTGAGGAGATTCTCAACAACCATGTTGCAAAGCATTGGGCAGCTGAAATAGATCGGGTTGAAGATCACCGGCAATCCGGAATCGAGGATCGACTCCAGACTGACCCAATCTCCATTCGAACGACGAATCTTCCCTGCCAGTGGAACAGAACTTCCAAGGCGATCATGAATGGTGATTCCATCGATAGACTTCAGAACAGGATCGTGTTCCTGTTTGTTGAGCTGGCCCGGACCCACTGCCGGCGATTGAGCGGACAGAGGTGTCGCAAGAAGAATGACAGAAGTCAGCAAGATTCCCCATGACAGAACACAAGTCAGCATGGCACCCTGCAGGCGCACTCGAGAGAGTCGGCCCTGAAGCGTGTCAGCTTTTTCTAATCGTGGTCTGAGGAGCATCGATTCCATTCGCGTCAGTTTCCCTGTTTCCCGTAACGTCTCAGTACCTCATTTTTACCCTGATCAAGGGGGACTGAGACCCGATTGTTGTCACGATCGGTCCAGGTGTAGCCGTTTAATTGGGAGTTTTGGATACCTTGAACCTCTTCCAATTCCCGACTCTTGTAGCGATTTCTCTCTTCAATCACCGACTCTTCCTCGATCCCTGTGAGGAAAACCAGCAAGTAAGCGGAAACCACAAAGAGAATCGTGAAGACAATTCCGCCGTACCAAGTGGGAATTGCACTGGGGTCATCCCCTGCACCTTCGAGGTTTTCAAGTTCCGCATTTTGATTTTGTGAATCACTCATTGGGAACTCCCTTCTAGGCATTCTCGAATGCCAGGGATTCCGGCATTCTTGGGTCCTTCTCGGCGATCAGCGAATGTCCTCTCAAGGACAGAGCCAATCCGATCAGGAACAATCCGAGGAAACCGACGGGAATCGTCACGTCCAGAAGTGTGAACGGAAACTTTTCTCCACCGTCAATTTGAGGCATGACCAGGTAGTACATGTCCGCCCACTGCATGATGAGCATCCAGATCGCTGCCAAGGCAAGAGTCGCACGATTTCTCTTGATGTGCTTCGACATGATGAAGAGGAAGGGCACGAAGAAACGACCGATGATCAACAACCAGCCCCAAGAACCCCAGATGAAGTTCTCCTGACGACGGAGGAACCAGGCGGTTTCTTCTGGAATGTTGGCGTACCAGTAAAGCATGTACTGACTGAATGCGATGTAGGCCCAGAAAACCGTGAAGGCGAACATCATCTTGCCGATATCCTGCATGTGCTCATCACTGACGGCTCTCGTCAATCTTCCATTCGCCTGCAGCCAGATCACAACCAATGCCAGGAACGCATGGAAGGACAACACGCTGCCTCCGAAGAGGTAGATTCCAAAAATGGTACTGAACCAGTGAGCGTCCAGACTCATGAGCATGTCGTATGCCGCGAAGGTGATGGTCAAGGCAAACAGGATCAGGCCCATCGGACTGAAGTGTGCCATGCGGCTGGTGCGCTTAAGGTCACCGTCATGATCCTGCTGAACCGAGTTTTTGTGGTACCACCAGGAAAGACCGATCCAGATCAGGAAATAGACCGCCATACGGATCAGAAAGAAATCGTAATCCAGATAAGCAGCCTTGACGGCAATGATGCTGTCACCGGGATCGGGATGGATCCACTTGTACAACTTGTCCATCTGCGAAGGCAAAACCAGCGGCACAAACAGCAAGGCCAACAGGATGAAGTTGCGCGAAACCGCCTCGGCGATTCTGCGAACCACAGTACTCCATGCCGCCATCGTCGCATGGTGGATCAAGACAAAGAAGATTGCACCCAGACAAATGGCCAGGAGCCAGGTCGCGGCCACCAGATAGGGATGCCAGATCGACCATGTGGAGTTGTAACCATGAACTTCGTGGTGCCCGCCAGCGTGATCATCGCCAGCATGCCCACCGGCATGGCCAGCAGCATGACCAGCAGCATGGTGATCGTCCGCATGGTGGTCGAAAGCTCCCTCGAGATTGCCCATCAGCAGGGTGCCGACAAGACCAATCACTGCGAGTACTGCACCGAAACCGATCAGTTGTCCCGAAAGACCACCCAGGCTGCGATTTTCAGTACTGAGATCAACAGTGTGCTTGTGTCCCATCTCGCTCACCTCCCCTGCCTGGGCTGGGTTCCATCCCCCTGTTGGGGATCGGAGCCGGATTCATCACTGCCTGCAGGCTTCTCCATCGCTTCCAGTCGTTGCTGCTCATTCGCAGGAATTTCTGCAACGTCAACCGACTGGCTGAACTGGATCGCCTTCACATGAGCCACGATGGCCCAACGATCCTCCACCGGGATCTGCGATTTGTAGCCCGGCATAGTGTTGATGCCGTAGCCAATGATGTTGAAGAGCTCACCAATCGGGTGGGCCAGCCCTTTCTCTGACGAAAGGTCGGTCACTGTCCACGCTCCGTAATCGGAAACGGCTGTCCTGCGCGCGACCATGCCGTCTCCATGACCGGAGATCCCATGACAGGGAGCACAGTAGATTCCGTAACGGGCCTCACCCCTTGCGAGGAGTGCCGCATTCACATCCACCTGCGGAGGGAAACTGTTGGCCCACTCGCCATCGACCGTCCCCCAGTGGTAATGCGAATCCTTGTTCAGTTCGCCCCTCGCCACCGTTCCGGGAACGGGCAAGCGAGCAGCGCGCCCATCGCGGAAAAGATCATTGGCGGACTGGGCCTTGAACTTCAGCTGGTTGTCCATGTCGTAGAAGACATGGATCCGTGGGGAGCGCGAGGTACTGAAACGTGCCTTCGCCACGAGAACCGGCGGAATCAACAGGAACATATTGATCAGAATGATCGCTCCAATGATCCAACCCGGTACCTGAGTGTCTTTGTTTGGAAGAGTCATTTGGCTACTCCTCGATCACTTCGATGGCGTTGGCACCGATGTCCCTGAGGAATCGGGCGTTCGCAGGTGCGTCAAAACGGCGATCACGAGCCTCGATACTGATGAAGAATCGGTCGGCAGTCGCTCGGCGGAATCGATCACTTCTGAAAAGTGGATTGAACATCTTCGGCAATCCGTTGAGAGCCAGCATGCCCCCGAAGGCGCCAAAGGCACTCAGAAGAATCGTCAACTCAAAGGCCACTGGAATACTGGCCGGAATACTGAAGAAGGGTTTGCCGCTGATCAGGAACTTGTAATCGACGCCGTTCATCCAGCCCTGCATGACGAGGCCACCGACAAATCCGGTCATTCCTCCACCCAGAACCAGCCAGGGCAAAATCGTCGGTCGAATCCCCATGGCACCGTCCAGTCCGTGAACCGGATAGGGAGTGTGACAATCCCAGCGCTTGAAGCCTTCGTCGCGCACCTTTTCAGCAGCAGACATCAACTCGTCTGCAGTCTCGAATTCAGCAAGAATCAAAACCGGTTGAGGGTTCTCAGATCCCTCAGCGGTGATGGTCTCGAATTCCGATTCGGTGTGGTTTGAATCACTCATCATCGCCTCCTAGGATCCTGCCGCCGGAGAAGGTGCAGGATCTGCTCCTTCGTCCTCGGCTGGCTTGGGTTCTGCGACCGCATGAGCCTGATCCGCCATGACTCCCTTGACCTCGCTCATAGCGATGAAGGGAAGGAAACGACAGAAAAGAGCAAACAGGGTAAAGAAGAGGCCAAACGCCCCGATCATGATTCCAACGTCCGCCAACTTGGGAGAGTAGTAATCCCACGCAGCCGGGGTGTAGTCGTTTGCAAGACTGGTGACGGTAATCACGAATCTTTCAAACCACATGCCGATGTTGACGAAAATACTGACGATGAACATGATCCAAAGGTTGGTTCGGGCTTTCTTGAACCAGAAGATCTGCGGTGAAATCACGTTGCAGCTCACCATGATCCAATACGCCCATGCATACTGACCAAAGGCACGGTTCATGAAGGCGAACTTTTCGACCTTCACACCGCCGTACCAGGCGATGAAGAACTCCTGGGCATAGGCGTATCCCACGAGCATGCCGGTCAGCATGATGATCTTGTTCATGTTCTCGAGGTGGCGAAGGGTGATGATTTCCTTGAGCCCGAACAACTGTCGTGCCGGAACCAGCAGTGTCACCACCATGGCGAAACCACTGAAGATCGCCCCGGCAACGAAGTACGGCGGGAAGATCGTGGTGTGCCATCCGGCCACCTGGGAAACCGCGAAGTCAAAGGACACGACCGAGTGCACCGAAAGCACCAGCGGAGTCGCCAATGACGCCAGCAAAAGGTAGGAACGCTCATAAACATGCCACTGGCGGTTGGAACCGGTCCAACCCAGTGAAAGTGCCCCATACGCCAGCTTGCGGATGCCATTTTTGGCGCGATCCCTCACCGTTGCCAGATCGGGCACCATTCCCATGTACCAGAAGAGCAAGGAAACCGTGAAGTAGGTTCCCACCGCGAAGACGTCCCAAAGTAGAGGACTGCGGAAGTTTGGCCACAGTTCCATCTGGTTCGGCAATGGGAACATCCAGTAGGCAAACCAGGCTCGCCCGACGTGAATACCGGGGAAGAGGCCTGCACACATGACGGCAAAAATCGTCATCGCTTCTGCCGCACGGTTAATGGAGGTCCTCCATTTTTGGCGGAAGAGGAAAAGGATCGCAGAGATCAGCGTTCCCGCGTGGCCGATACCCACCCAGAAGACGAAGTTGACGATGGCGTATCCCCAACCCACCGGGTTGTTGACTCCCCAAACCCCAACTCCCCAGAAGATGAGGAAGGGAACAAACACTCCCAGCAGTCCGAGGACCGAAAGGGAGAGAAGGAAGAACATCACCCAGCCAAAGGTGGGCTTCTCCTCAAGGATGCCACACACACGATCCGTGATCGTCGCGTTGGTATTGTCCCCCGTGATCCACGGCTGTCTCTCGGCAGGAGAGTAAGCGGTGTTGTCGATCTCCCGACTTTCAGCATTGCCGAGAATCTCGGGTCTCACGAAGGGGATTTTTTCGAGAAGATGCTTCATCGATCAGCCCTCCTGCTTGTCAACGGGGTTCTTCAACTGTGCCAGGTAACTGGTCCGCGGTCGGACATTCAGCTCCGCCAGCATCTTGTAAGAACGCTTCGATTTTTGCGTTTCGGTGACACGGCTGTCCGGATCAGAGAGGTCTCCGAAAGTGATCGCACTGGTCGGACAGGTCTGTGCACAAGCCGGAACGATATCACCGTCGCGCAGATCCCGACGCTCGTTGTGCGCCTCGATCTTTGCTTTGTTGATTCGCTGCACACAGTAGGTGCACTTCTCCATGACACCACGGGCGCGAACAGTGACATTCGGGTTGTACCCCATCTGCTCTGTTTTGCTGGGTTCTGCGGCGTTGTTGTAGTAGTTGAAACGTCTGACCTTGTATGGGCAGTTGTTGCTGCAGTAGCGAGTACCGATGCAACGGTTGTAGACCATATCGTTGAGGCCCTCTTCGTTGTGAACCGTTGCCGCCACCGGGCACACCTGTTCACAAGGGGCATTTTCACACTGGTTGCAGGTCATCGGCTGATGAACCATCTCTGGATTCTCGACGTCTTCACCCCTGAAGTAACGATCGATTCGCATCCAGTGCATTTCACGGCCGGTCGCCACTTCTTCTTTACCGACCACCGCAATGTTGTTCTCCGACTGACAGGCAATCACGCATGCGCTGCAACCGGTGCAAACGTTGAGGTCGATGGACATCGCCCATTTGTGCGATTTGTATTCATGATCGCCAAAGAGACTTTCCAAAGGAGGATGGTGCGGGCCTGCGTCCTTGACCGCCTTGCCGACCATTTTTGCATCCGGGGTAAAGTCGACATCGACAGTCCGGGCAAACTCACCCACACGACGCTTTTCGGCAACCCTTTGAAGGTCGCCCATGAAAGCTTCAGGGCGAATCGGATTGTGGTCCTGAGTCGTCGCCAGTGCGTACTCACCCTCACCACGGGTCACGTTGCCAGGGGCGTAACCGTTGCGCACCGCACCCGCATTGCGCAGGCCATAGGTATCAAAACCAACTCCATCCGCAATCTGGTAGATCGCAGGCTTTCGCGAGAGTCTTCCGGCGGCTCTTTCGGAGAGCAGGCGTCCATAACCCAGACTGACGGCGATGGTGCCCTCATTTTGTCCGGGAAGGACGAAGGCAGGCATTTGCAGCTCTTGTGCCTCGACCTTGAGCAGCAACATGTCGCCGTCTTTGACTCCCAGCTTGACTGCTTTCGCCGGTGAAATGATGGCACAGTTATCCCAGGTCACCTTGGTCATCGGATCCGGAAGTTCCTGCAGCCAACCATTGTTGGCATAACGACCGTCGAAAAGGGAGTGGTCTTGCAGGAAGACGACTTCGTCAACGGTATCCGGCCAGGTGTCAAGCGCCTCCATGACACTCTTCGGGCCAGCACCCCAGCCACCCTGAAGAGCGGCCGGTGCCTTGCCAACAGTGTTGGAGGTTCCGGCGATAAATCCGTTGTGAAGCCACTCTCTCCAGGAATCTTCCAGATCACTGGAAGCAAACCCTTCGAGAGCTTCGCGAGTAATGTCGTATCCAGGTCTCGGCGAGTCGTCGAGAAGGATGCTCAACAGTTCAATCGGACTGCGGCCCGAGAAGATCGGTTCGATCAGGGGTTGCCCCAAAGTGATCGTGCCGTCCCACGTTCTTGCCGCCCCCCACTGCTCGAGGTAATGGGAAGCATTCAGGTGCCACGCACAGGCCTTGCCAGTTTCGTCACGGTAATCACCGAGGTGAACGGTGGAACCAACCTTGCCGATCAGGTCTCCCCAACTTTGCCCTCCCACGGCGGGAGCGTCGTAGACGGGGTTGGCGCCCAGAATGATCAGGTGCTCGACCTGCCCACTCTGGATCCGTGCTGCAAGGGCCTCCAGATCATCCATGTGAGAAGGACGGGAGGGATAGTGAACTTCTGCGTAGGAGACGGTGGAACCCGCTGCGCCAATGGCATTCACATTGATGGCATGAACCAGAGCATGAACTTCTGGAGCCTGACGATCCCCGGCCATCAAGAGCGACTGCCCCGGGTAAGCCTTCAGGTCTGCCACCATTTGCTGGATTCTGGAATCCGGATCGCCGGAGTTGGCGACCACTTCCGCAACATCTGCCGGCAACCAGTCCGTGTTGACGTTCAGAGCCTTCGCCAACTGCGCCACCATGCGAGAGATCTCTGCGGAACGTGCAGTGATATGCACGTCGGCCGCTCCGCCGGTGACTGAGTAGGAACTTTCGATGGAATAGACACGACTGAAAGCCGCTTCGTCGTCATCGGCGGACTGTCTCATCGAGGCCCAACCGGCACTGTGTTGAAGGCTTGCCGGGTGGTTCATCAATGGATCGGCATCGAAGCAGATCAGGACTCTCGCCTTGGAAAGATCGGCAACCGGTCTGGCAGGTGCACCGAAACACATGGCGGTACCCAGACGCTCTGAATCACGATTCAGCGGCGCCCACTCGTGCCATGAACCTTCCTTGAAGGTCCGCTGGAACTTCTTGCGCATTACATCGAGAGGAAGACTGGAGCTGGGAGCGGCAAGAACTGAAACCTTGCTCGCGCCCTTGAGGCCCTGCAAGGCTGCAGTGGCCTCGGCCCAATCGGACTCCTGATCTTCTCCGTTGACCTTGCGCATCGGAGCGTGACTGCGCCCCGGATCGTAAAGGTTCAGGACACTCGCCTGCATTTGCGAAGTGGCGCTACCGCTGTGAGAAGGATGGTCACCATTTCCGTCTACACGAATCGGACGACCATCAAAGCTGGTCACAAGAACCCCTTCGGCAACCTCCTGCTGCTCCCAGCAGGAAGCATAAGTCACCGGCACTCCGGGAATTCTTCCCTCCGGTCGACTGGTGTGGGGAAGGATGGTTTCCTTCGGCCAGCGACAACCGGCAAGGCCTCCCGCCAAGGCGACGGAAGCCCCCATCACTTTCAGGAAGTGACGACGGGATGTGGAGTGAAAAAGCTCTGGAGCGTGATTGGGAAATTCCTTGTGAACCAACTCCTGGAATTCGGGGGTATCTGCGTAGTCCTCAAGACTGCGCCAGAGTGCCTTTCCCGAGCCGTTTTGAATGTTTTGATTTATCGATGACATGTGGAACAATTCGTCAGGAGAGTCATGCGCACGGTCGGATTTCCTTCCGCGTCGTACAACCCCAGGCCCTTCAAGAGTTCGATTCCTTCTGCACGTTTCTCCTCTGGGGTCCGGTCCAGCCCCCACTCAAGATCGGTGACCTTGTCGACCGGACGAACATGCGGTGCAGGGTCGCGGTGACAGTCGAGACACCAACCCATACTCAAGGGAGCGTGCTGCCAAACCTCCACCATTCGATCCACCCGGCCGTGGCACTCAACGCAGGAAACGCCGCGAGTGACATGGGCACTGTGATTGAAATAAACGTGATCCGGGAGGTCGTGAATCTTTACCCACTCAACAGGCAAACCGGTTTCGTATGATTCACGAATGGGAGTCAGCTTGTTGCTGTCGGGAGCAACATTCTGGTGGCAGTTCATGCAGGTCTCAGTGGGAGGAACTGCTGCGAAGCCGGCCTCCTCAACCGTGTTATGGCAATACCTGCAATCCATTCCCAACTCACCCACGTGAAGTGCATGACTGTAGGGAACGGGTTGCTCGGGCATGTAGCCGGCGTTGATGGTTTTGGGTGAAGCACCGAAGTTAATCATAAGGACCACATAGAGTCCCGAGACCGCCGCGCCTGCACCCAGCAGCTTGATAAGAGTATCCACCCATGGAGGGAAGATGGGGGTTCGCGTCGAAGTCACGCTTTGCCTCCTAAGTTCGGGGATCGGACGCCATTTCCGACATCCCCCGGTTTGCAAATTGCGACGATCAGGTTCCCGGTATCAGACCCAACAATGGAAAAACCATTTCCCAAATTGCCCCCGTGCATACGGGAGTGCTGATACGCCGTCGCATGCTTTGTTTAGGCTAGCAACAAGAGGAATACAGGCAAACGATCCCGCCCAGTTTCATAAAGTTTTTTCTTTGGGAGAATCGGCCCCAGAATGCCCGAATTCACCGGAATATCCATCCCGGAATGTCCAGCACAGAAGGACCGCGGCCACACTCAGAATCAGTGCTCCAAGGCTCTGATGAAAGGTGGCCACGAGGGTCTCATGTACGCCGCTGGAAGCGGTTCGAACCTCGGCCCCCGTCACAGCGAGGGCATAGAAGCCCAGAGTGACCTGAATCGTCGCCAAAACACCCAATACAAGTCCTGTGCGTGCTCTGGAAGCGGGCATCTTCGGCATCGTACAGCGGGCACCGACCACCATGATGAGCCCCAGTACCAGAAAGGCCCCGACGATGTGGGGAATCATCCAGTCCCGGGAAACATGTCGGGAAAGAGCGCCCAGAATCAGCTGGCACAGCAGGCCGAGGGCCATGGCGAGCGTCCAGTAACGATCCGCTTTCGGAACCTCCCCCGCTGCCGGGCGGTTCCAACTCGCTGAACTCAGCAACAAAAGAACGGCCGTCAAAGCGAGGAACAGTTGACCATCGACACCATGGATCACTCTCAGAGCCAAACTCCAGGTCGATTCCTGCCAGTCGACAACCTGACCGCCCACTTCTGTGACAGAGTTGACTTCCGTCACCCGGATTCCACCGAGAATCCCCTGAAAGATGACCTGAATCGAAGCCAGAGCCGCTCCCCAGCGCAATCCCCGGCCCGCCCCCTGACGAAACAGGTAGACCATGGTTGAAAGAGTGACCAGCCCCACGAGGGTTCCATACAAGCGATGGGCATGTTCGTAGTAAATCCCGCCTGTCATGCGAGAAAGCGGTAGCAGAAACATGTTTTCGCCAAAGGAGGCCGGCCAATCAGGGACGGCCATTCCCGCTTCCTCGCTGGTGACCAACCCGCCGATGGCAATCATGACCAGGGTCGCGATGAAGGTCGAAAGGCACATTCCATGCTGGCCCTTCTCCTGACTCCAGGATTGCTTGACCGGAGAAACGGTCGCAGCCCCCAGCAACCCCAGAAGCATCATCGTCCCGAAAAATCCCGAGACTGCGAGGATGGCATGCCCCGTATCTGCAAAGTCCTCGGCCAGATAGGAGCCGAGAACCAGCAAATCAAAGGTGGCAGCAGTGCCGGTAGCGGTCAGCGCAGCCGACCAGCGTCGGGGATGGGCGAGAGCCGCGAATCGCCCCCCAAGAAGCACCAGAACCGCCAAAACCACAAAGAGGAGAGCAGGATGAGCGTCGACGAAAGGTAATCTGGCAATATATCCCGATGTCCACATGGCCACTGCGACCAGAACTCCCACGGGAAAAGAACTCCCAAAGACCCCCATGGACTCTTTGGGCGACAATCCAGGGTCGGCGGCAATCCCCATAAAACCCTCCAAATCCCACAGGAAACGTTTTTGAGGGCACAATTTCCAGACCTCGTTGGCCGGGATTCCTGTCTTGCTTGCCCGATCTCATCTAAGGAGGGTTTGCGGCCCGGGGCAAGAAAAAGCACTCTTTACAAATCATTGTCTTGGGCACTTCAATAGAGGGGACGGACATGAGAGAATAGTCCGAATAGGGAGATAGTTTCCCCATACCTTCTATTCAATCGGCTTGAAGCACGAAACCCGGTTGTTGAGCAGGTGTTGCGGACGATCTTTTTTCGCACGTTTTTGAATAGCCCGAGTGTCTTTTAAACATCTGATTCGACTCCGCATCGATCAGCATTCATCACGGGAGAGCCCATACAGGTTCCAGGGAAGGAACATGTTTTGAAGTTTTATACTTGTCTACTGGTGGCGATTCTTTGTCTCACCACGGGAGTGCTTACGGCACAGAATCCTGACGTGATCGTCGGTTCATTGCCGGCGACCAACGCATACGGCACCAACTCAGGCACGAACATTTACGCCTACTCGGTGGCGACCACTTCCTGCAATATCGGGGATGCCAACCTCGACTGGATCGCCAACAACAACCGCCATCCAGTCATCGCCCAGGATATGTTCCGCCTTCACAACGGGCGTTTCTCCCAAATCGGTTCTTCCTGGCTCAAGCACGGATTCTGTGCTCTGCAGATTACTGGTCTTTGCACCGGTTGCGGTGGCGGAGGTGGCTGCCTGGATAACCTGACTCCCGGTTGCTCAGATCCTTACTCTGCAAGCCTGAATGGTTCGCAGAGCAATCTGGGTCCCCGTTCTCAGGTGAACGCTTTCACCGGGTTCTTCCCGTTCCCCTACTCTGCACCCAACTGCCCCCCGAGTGAGGGCAACATCTGCAGAAGGCTTCAGGTTCATGTCGATGACCTGACCGCGAACCTCTTCCCGGGGGCACAGTACTTCGTCAGCGGACAATACGTCGCACTGGACGACTCTCTGGCTGGTAACCAGGCGAACAACGCTTCCTACCGCCCTATCACCGTTTCTCAGACGGGTAACAGAAGCCTCAACTTCTCCGGTCCGACTGAAATGATGTCGCCGCCGATTCAGGCTTGGCAGGATTACCAGCCGTCGGTCACCCTCGTCGATCTTCAGGTCCCCAATGAGGGTCTGTTCATCGTCGGCTACGACGTGATCGACAACGGCAATGGCACGTGGAACTACGAGTACGCCGTTTACAACATGTACTCCGATCGTTCCGCCAACAGCTTCTTCGTGCCCGTCCCTGCCGGAGCAACACTGACCAATGTCGGCTTCAAGGACATCCCCTGGCACAGCCAGGAGCCTTACTCTCAGGTGGACTGGGACGTCAACACTCAAAGTGGAGTCGGTATCACCTGGAGCACAGATAGTTTTGTCACTGACCCGAATGCCAATGCAATTCGCTGGTCGATGCTCTTCAACTTCCACTTCACCTGTGATGCGCCTCCCGCTGACAACACCTTGTCTCTGGGACTCTTCAAGCCAGGCAACGTGGGTGACCCCAACTCCATGGACTTCAACGCTGCTGCGCCTTCCGGAAACTTCATTCCCTCGGTTCAGAACCTGACCTGTAACTCAGGCAGCATGGTCAACCCGGTGGTCAACCTCAACTGGAGCAACGGTGACACCTACGACAGCATCAGCGTCTACCGCGATGGCGTCTTCGTTGCCACGATCGGTGGCACCGAAACCAGCTTCACGGACAACTCTGTCTTTGGAACCACGACCTACACCGTTCAGGGTGTTCAGGGAAGCGTCAACACTGCTGCGGTTCCGTGTGAGAGCACCATTTCTCCGATGCCGCAGAGCAACCTCTCTTGTGTCCAATCCGATCCTGATTTCCAGGATGTCGCACTGACATGGACCAACGGGATGATGTACGACTCGATTCGAGTCACTCGCGACGGTACTGAGATTGCAGTCCTCAACGGTGGCATGATGATGACCACCGACGCGGGAGTCAGCCTTGGCGAGCACACCTACACCGTCGAGGGAACGGTTTCAGGAGTTTCCGCCGGTATCAACGAGTGCACCGTCACCGTTCTGGCACCTCCCCCTCTGGGATTCACAGTGACTGCGAATGACGCTTCCGGCACCTACGAAACCGGTTCCGGAATCGGAACTGCCAGCATGGTCATCAGCGGTATCGAGTCCGCCGGTAACACGGGTTATCCCAACTCGGTTTCCGGGTACTCTCTCGCGCTGACTTTTGACTCCAACCTTCTGGCAGGATCGTCCATCAGCGATGGCGTGATCGGTACTCCGGTTGATTTCTTCGACGGCCAACTGGGAATCGGATCGGTGACCGTCGGTTGCGTTGTCAGCTTCCTGGGAACCAACTCAATGTCACTTCAGAGTGATTCACCGCTCGCAGAGGTCAACTTCGACACCGTCGCCGGATCCTTCGCCGGATCCACCGCTCCCGTCATGACGGCAGTAACTTTCCAAAACGGTGTCACCAGTGGATCTCTTCCCGTGGACAACCTGATCGTCGTCAACAGCACACCGATGCCGCCCACCTTCAATAACGGAATGGTCACCTTGACCGCCGGTGGACCGGTGTTCGTCCGTGCCGACATCAATGGAGATGGCAACATCAACATTGCTGACGCTGTTACCGGGTTGAACTACCTCTTCAATGGAGCAGCCGTCAGCTGTGTCGATTCTGTCGATACCAATGACGATGGTGCCGCCAACGTGGCTGACGGGGTATACCTGCTGGCGTTCCTGTTCAGCAATGGAAGCCCGCCTCCTGCACCAAACAGCTGTGGTGGTGACCCCACTGCAGATGCACTCGACTGCATCAGCTTCCCGGCCTGCCCCTAGGTCTGGTTGCCAACGAAAAAGAGCGTGCGGACTTTCAGTCCGCACGCTCTTTTTTTTTTGACTGGTATGAAGACCGCTTGCGAATGAGTTCAGGATCTAAAGTTTGATTTGTAACCAGTTCCGGCGACGAATCACCCAGACACAGAGGAATGATCGAACGATCCAGTCGAGAACCGTGGCAACCCAGACCCCCTGCAATCCCAATTGCGGAAGCCCCCACCAGCCGTAGGCCAGAATCCATGCAAAGGGAACCCGAAAACACCAGGATCCTGCAGCCGTGATCCACATCACCGGAATGTTCGCCCCCGCTCCACGCAGGGAACCGGTGAGTGTCTCTGTCAACATCAGGAAGGGAACTTCACAGGCTCCGATCACCAGGCAGATGGCAGCCAATTGAGCGGTCGAGTCCTCCAGCTTGAACACCGACATCAACTGCTCTGGAATGAAAAAGAGCAGCAAAAAGACTGGAATGATCGACACCAGCGCGAGGACACTGCTGCGAATGGCGCTTCTCATGGCAGCCTCAGTTTGCCCCGCCCCCAACAGTCGACCAGCAACACTCGCCGCCGCTGCCTGAAAACCGTGAGCGGGCAAAAAAGCGAGTGACTGAATTGCAATCGCTGCCCTGTGAGCGGCCATCGACATGGCGTCCAGTTTGAAGATCGCAAACTGGTAAACCACAAACCCGGAGTGAAAAAGAAATGCGGCCCCCAATGCAGGGAGACTCAGCTTCAGGATTTGTCGTGCTTCCTGAAGATCAAACTTCAATGCCCCCGGGATCCTGAGTGTGACCCGGCCCTTCTTGCGAAAGAAAAGAACGCCCAGAATCAGGATCACTTCCACCAGCGGGGCCAAACCGGTCGCCAGCCCAACCCCTTCGACTCCCATTTTCGGGAAGCCCCAGAGGCCGTAGAGAAGGACTGCATTGCCAACGATATTGACCAGATTGGCGAGGATTCCTCCGGCGACCGGGAGCAGTGATTCCCCCGCCCCCCTGACCGTTGACTCCAGAGTGACCACGACCGCTCGCAACGGAAACAGCAAGAGGAACCATGTGAGGTACCCACTCGCTTCACCAAGGATTTGGGCCCTCGACTGCGGGTCCTGTTCAAACATCTCCTGACCCAGCCATGCGATACCGACATCCCTGAATGCAACGCACAGTCCTGTCACCAACAATCCCAAAACCAGAGCCAAACCAAGGGAGGTCCACAATGCCTGACTGACCCGAAGTGCTGACCCTTCACCGGTTCTTCTGGCAACCACAGCACCAGCACCGATCGCAGTCACAGTGAAGATTGTTGTCAACGACCAACAGAGGGGAGATACCAGATTCAGGGAAGCCAACGATGCATCACCGCCCCCGGATGCGTCCGAAACCATTCGGGTATCGATGAGAAACTGAACCGTGTGCAGGAGATATTGAAGGATCGCAGGAATTGCCAGTCGCAGAATTTCCCGGTCCATGGAGCGTCCCGGCAAACCTGAATGAATCAGGTCGCCATGCGGATGGTTCAGACTCATCCTTTCTGGATCCAGTCTGTCAGCTGATCCCTGACTTCTTCACGGGACAGCTCCTTGATCAGCATCGATCCCGGCCTTTCAGGAAGAATCCATGAAACACGGCCGCCACGACTTTTCTTGTCTTTTTCAATACGATCCAGAAGTACATCCGTCTCGGGAGCGTCCTCGATTCGAACGGGCAAACCCGACAACTCCAGTAGAGTCGAAACTTTTTCAGTGAGTGGGACCTCAGCAAGCCCCATCTTCTCAGCCATGGTACAGGCGAAAACCAGCCCCATTGAAACCGCCTCACCATGGGCCCAGCGAGGGCCCTGATCGGTCCGCTCCATCTCAAGTGCATGGGCCAAAGTGTGCCCAAGATTCAGGACTTTTCTCCTGCCCGACTCCTTCAGGTCGCCATTCACGATAGAGACCTTGACCTCCATCGCTCTCCTGATCAGTTCTTCCGAGGGCAGCAGGTTCTCAGGAATTCCATTTTCAAGACTGTTGAAGAAGGGTTCTCCACCAATCAAGGCAGCCTTGATCAATTCTGCCCATCCCTGTCGCAGCTCCCTGACAGGAAGGGTCTGAAGAACGTCGGGGTTGACCCAAACCTCCTGGGGCAGGTGAAAGGATCCGATCCGATTCTTGATGCGGCCGTGGTGAAGAGCGGTCTTCCCCCCCAAATGGGCGTCGACCATCGCCAGAAGTGTTGTCGGAACCGCAATCCAGGGAATCCCCCGATTCCAGATCGAAGCAGCAAAACCGACAGCATCTCCCAGGCTGCCTCCCCCAATAGCAACAATTAGACTGCTGCGATCCAGTCCCGCCTCCGCCATCTCATCGAGAATCCCTGACCAGCCTTCAAATTCCTTGAGAGATTCTCCTGCGGTCAGGGAGACGTGCCTACAGGGCACCCCATCTGCGGAGCATCGGTTGAGGATCGGCTCATAAAATTGGAGGGGAACCTTATCGTCGACAAAGATCGCAATACTGCTGTAAATCGAAAAATCAAACTTGTCCGGGACGAGACTGTCGGCAACAAACCGAAGGGTACTGGCGGCAGATTGTGGGTAAAAAGCCATCGGTTCAGGACTCATCTTCGGTCCGTTTTCTGGCTTTCCGGGTTGGCCTTGTAGAGCGTCTCTTTGGGGAGCCCGTCGTGGAATCACTCGCGGTGGATCGAGTGTAGAAAAAGACTCCGACCAGGAGCGTCAAAACCCCGATCCCCGAGAGCGCCCAGAACATCTCCTGAGCCCAATATGAACGACCTGCAAATGGACTCTCGTAAGGCTCCAATTTTCCGCAGACCCATTCTGGGACCATTCCCTCCAGCCCCGTAACCGTTTCATAACGGTACAACCTGAGAAAATCTCCGGTCACCAAGACCTCACTACTGCGGGGAAGGTTTTTCGGTTTGCTGATAAAGTTGATCCTGTGAAGCCGGTTCGAGCGATCTGAACCAAAGGCCTCCCATATGGAAGTCAGGCCTGAAGGATTGTCTTCCAGAATTCTGAGCCGCGGGTTCTCTATCAGTGTGATCACAAAGAGACATCTCCGCCCACGCATAAAGGCGGCCTGACTTGCAATCTCAGAGACTTCCGGGGGCTCGGTGATCTCTTCCGGTTGCCAATCGCTCCTCCACCGGTGCAAAAGGTAATGAAGACCCGCTAACTCCGTGGGACCTTCGACTTTCGCATTGCTATCCCTGACGGCAAAAAGAACCGCAGGGTTCTCCTGAAAGGGTTCTGCTGGAGGCCCCTGATCTGGAGAAGGAAGTGAAACCGGCTCCGGAACTTCACCCTCGGACGAAGATCCCCCCAAGGAATCGGTATTGCCGGCGGAAACACCACCATCGTCGTTGCTACCCGAACTCATCACCGGAATCGTCAATGACGGCTCGGGTTCAGGTCTTTGCATCGACCAAACCGTCAAAATGAGGACCAGTAACAGAGCCAGGGAACCGAGAATCTTCGCTCGCTCCCGGGTCGTCGGGCCTACCCGTTGGGGGCGGTATCGTTTGGGACCAAAGTAAACCATGCCATGATCATAACAGGTTCGAGGATTCAGATCAGCGAAACACCGCTGTCCGGTATCTGCTGAAGAACAGATCTGGCGGCACGCAGGCTGGCACCCGGGTGAAACTTCTCACCCTTGAGTTGCTTCAAGCGGCTCACCTGAAGGCTCGCAACACTGTCGTCGAGCAGTGGCCTTGCCAATCGGGCCACTGCAGCTCCATCCCCGGGATCAACCAGTCTTTCCGGTACGATCTCCTCACCGGCAAAAAGATTCACCAGCGAGAAGAAGGGTGCCACTCCCAAGAGAGAATACAGGGATTTCTGCAAGTCATTTGCCGGATAGGCCACGACCATGGGAACACCGTGCCATGCCGTCTCGAGCGTTGCTGTACCGGAGCAAACGATGGCCAATCGGGCACTCGATTGCAGAGCCCGAGCCTCACCAGCATGAATGTGGAAGCCTTTTCGATCGCCGATGATCTCCCGGACGATCGGTCTGAGTTCTTCCCGTTGACAGGAAACCCATATCTCCAGCTCAGGCTTTTCGGCCTTGAGTTCACTGGCCGCATTCACCAAGGCTGGCAACCCATGAATCAACTCTTGGCGACGACTTCCGGGAAGCAGGGCCAGAATGGGGTCTCCGGAGGCACCGGGGATTTCAGGAGCCGGCCCCACATCAGAAAGATGATCAAAGACCGGATTTCCGACATGAATTACACGGGGGTGATAGGGCGAGTACAACTGCTCCTCGAAGGGGATGACCACCAGTAACTGATCTGCACACTGGGCAATCCGCTTCATTCTCCACGGAGCCCATGCCCAAACCTGGGGGCAGATGTAGTAGGTCACAGGGATTCCCATTCGTCGCGCCATCAAAGCCAGATTGCTGTGCAAACCGGGATAATCGATCACGACGAGGTGATCCGGAGGTGAGTCCATCAGCTCTTCGACGAATGCTGCGGAGTGATCGATGATCGACCCCAGTTGTGCCAACACCGGCAGCCAACCCATCACGGCCTTGTCGGTGCGATCAGCCCTCAGCCGTGCACCCGATCGAGCCAGATGGGCCCCCCCTATGGCGTCTACTTCCAGGTCCGGGCAAAGCTGCAGGCATTCCTTCACCAGCCTCGCACCGTGCAGGTCTCCGGAAGGCTCGCCGGCACAGACCATCAATCTAGACAAGGCGGCTCCCCCTTCGAACCCGGGCCGCTTCCACCAGGCGACCCACAATCGAATGACCCAGTTGATCTTCGGGCATCAACTCTGGATGCCACTGCACCCCCACACAGCGCCCACCCGCATCGGAACAGGCTTCGATGACACCGTCCGCTGACTGCGCCAACACCTGCCAATTTTCGGGGATCCTGCCAACGGCCTGATGGTGACTGGAATTGATGGTGAAGACTCCAGGGTCAGGACAGTCTGAAAGTTGTCCCTTCCAATCGACTTCATGGCGGGGGATCGTTCCCGATTCGATCACCCGGTGACCCACATTCGACTCCAGTTCGCTTTCAATGTCTTCGACCAGATCTCCTCCAGCGGCGAGCACCAGAGCCTGTAGTCCTCCACAGATTCCGAGTACGGGCAACTCCGATTCAAGGAGCCAGCGAGCCCATGCCAGATCAGCCTCTTCCCTGCGCGGAAGAACACCCACAAATCGGGGTGGAGGCGAATCCGGTTTTTTCATGCTGCAATGGTAATCGTCTCCCCCGATCAGCAGAAATCCATCGAGGTCCGATCCCACTTCTTCGGGCTTGATTCCGGGTGGAAAGATCACGGGCAAGCCGCCATGCTGGAGCACCAGGTCGGAATAGCGGATATTCATGCGGGTGACGATGCGGCCTGAATCTTCCACTGCCACATCCACATTGAGACCGATTTTCGGCTTTTCAGGATCTGCAGATGCGGATCCTGAAGAGGGTGCTGAATAATTGGTCTCTGGCACTGGACAGCTCCTTGGGTTTGGTTCGCTCACGGGTGATGCTGTGTCATCGTTTGCCAAAGGTCAATGAGCTTCGGGGATCTCCTGCGGGAAGAAAGGATCACCGTCATGGTCAATATTTCTCCGCCCCCCGACTCCTCCGAAGGTCTCCCCGACTGGCTGGCCTCCTTCACCAACTGGGAGAAACAGCTCCCACTGGATCGGGGCCGAAGGGAGTGGGGTCCACTTCGCTGCAGAAAATTACTGGACCGGGCCGGGCTCGAGACTCACTCATGCAAAGTCATCCAGGTTGCGGGTTCGAAGGGCAAAGGATCCACCGTTCTCTGGCTGGAAGCACTTCTGTCGGTCAGGGGCTGCAAAACTGCGGCCCTGACCTCTCCACACCTGATCTCCCTTGAGGAACGGATCCGTATTTGCAGACACCCGGTCCCGTTTGAGAAGTTGCTGGCGGGTCTTCATCGACTCTATCCCGCATTGCTGGCAGGTCAGGCTGCCGATGATCCCCTGCCCACTTTTTTCGATCTCTGGACAGCTCTCTACATCGAAATCGCCCTGAAAGAAGGGGTTTCCCATCTCCTCCTGGAAGTCGGGCTCGGAGGTCCCCTCGATTCGACCACTGCCATTCCGCACGACGTGGGGATTTTGACCACCATCGATCTCGAACATACGACTCTCCTCGGTGATACCTGTGAAAAGATTGCTGCAGAGAAATCGAAGATCGCACGCGACGGCAAACCCCTGTTGATTGCTTCGGGTGAGACCTCTGCCGTCTCCGCTGAAATCGCAGCCTCGAGGGGAGCCATCCCCGTGATCTGTGACAGAGACCCTCGGGTTCCGGAAGAGGTATCCGCAATTCAGTCGCTGAATGCTTCCCTTGCACTTCGTGCTCTGGATTGTTTCTGGCCCGAATCTCCAATGACTCCAGAAGAAACAACACTCGCCTGGAATCGACTGGAACTTCCGGGCCGCCTTGAAGTGGTTCCGGGCCCACCGGAACTGCTCCTCGATGGAGCGCATACTCCCGCATCGATCAGTGCATTCGTGGAAGAGTTTTCCCGACATCGGGATCGCTTCAATCTCCAACAGGGTCACTCCGGACCTGCCCAAAAATCCGGTGCCCTGTTATTGGGAATGCTCCGGGACAAAAACCCGTCAGAGACCCTCGCCGAGCTGAAACGGCTTTCTCCCCTGCCACAAATTTGCACTTTGGGAGTTCCGGTCCCCCGGGGAATGGACGGAGAAGCCATCGCGGAAGTGCTGGTTCCCATCACCGCCGGGTCGGGGGTCGCACCAGTGATCGCCGGGTCTCCCGAAGAGGGATTCGATTGGCTCAGAAAAATGGCCGCAATCGGCGAACCGATTGCGGCCACTGGATCGATGTATCTTGCAGGCATGGTTCGACAAGCGTGGTTGCCGACATCACATGCCTGAAGCTTGTCAGGGGGCTGCGGTCGGAGCGTCCGCTTCCCTGGGTGTGTCAGATGGAACAGCCTTGAAACGAAGAATGTTTTCAAACACTTCCGCTTCGAGCACCGTGCCCTGCTTGACCTCACCTCGCAACAACTCCTCTGAGAGAGGATCCTCAACAAACTTCTGTATCGAACGACGCAAGGGTCGAGCCCCGAAATCGGGGTTGTAACCCTCGTCGATCAGGAAATCTTTCGCAGCCTCAGGAAGGTGCAGTTCGATTCCCTGTTCTCGAAGTCGCTCTTTCACCTGCTTCATTTCGATATCGATGATCTCGTCGAGGTCATCCCGTGTCAGCGGCTCGAAGAAGACGGTGTCGTCCAGACGATTCAGGAACTCGGGACGGAAGAACTTTTCAACCTCCCCCATCACTTCCTTGCTCATCTGTTCGGCATTGCGACCACCCTCAGTGTTGCGGAAACCGAGGGAACTCTGGTTCTTGATGAGATCCGCACCGATGTTTGAGGTCATGATCAGGACCACATTCCGGAAATCGATCACACGACCGAATGAGTCCGTGACATGGCCTTCCTCCATCACCTGCAACAGCATGTTGAAGACATCCGAGTGGGCTTTCTCGACTTCGTCGAGGAGAACCACCGAGTACGGACGGCGACGAATCTTCTCCGTCAGCTGTCCACCCTCTTCGTAACCGACGTAACCTGGAGGCGCTCCCACCAGTCGGGAAACATTGTGTTTCTCCATGAACTCGGACATGTCGACCTGAATCAGGGCGTCCTCTTCACCGAAAAGGAACTTGGCCAGACTCTTGGCCAACAGCGTTTTTCCGACCCCGGTCGGTCCCAGGAAGAGGAATGAACCCACCGGCCTGCGGGGATCCTTCAAACCACTGCGGCTTCGACGCACAGCACGACTGATGCGTTCGATGGCAGCATGCTGGGAGATCACCGAGTCGTGAAGCTCGTCTTCCATTTGCAGCAATCGTGTGGCCTCACCACTGTCGATGCGAGTCAGAGGAATACCGGTCATTTTGGCGACGGTATCGGCAATGATGTCATCGTCGACGATTCCACAAGTTTCATCCGCCTTCTGCTTCCAGCTGGCGAGTTCTTCTTCCTTTTGCTTTTTCAGTCGACTGGCCTTGTCACGGAGATTGGCGGCACGCTCGAAATCCTGCTGAGCGACAGCAGCCTCTTTCTCACGATCCAGCTCGACAATCTCTTCCTCGAGCTCTTTGAGGTCGGGCGGACGGGTCGACTGCTTGAGTCGCACCCTGGATCCAGCCTCATCGATGACGTCGATGGCCTTGTCGGGAAGGAAGCGGCCATTGATGTAGCGAACGGCCATGTCGACTGCAGACTCCAGAGCCTCATCGGTGTACTCCACCCGGTGATGGGCTTCGTACTTCTCCCTCAAACCCTTGAGAATCTCAACAGACTCATCCCGGGTTGGAGGATTGACGATCACACTCTGGAATCTTCTCTCCAGAGCTCCATCTTTTTCGATGTGCTTGCGGTATTCGTCGAGGGTCGTTGCGCCGATGCACTGGATCTCTCCACGTGAAAGTGCGGGTTTGAGCACATTGGAGGCATCGATCGCCCCCTCCGCGCCACCGGCACCGACCAGCGTGTGCAACTCGTCGATAAAGAGGATCACATTCTTGACGCGACTGACTTCCGTCATCACAGCCTTGATGCGTTCCTCAAACTGACCGCGATACTTGGTGCCGGCCACCATGAGGGCCAGATCAAGAACCACGATTCTTCGACTGCGCAAAATCTCCGGTACGTCGCCGGCGATAATCTCTTGGGCCAGGCCCTCGACGATAGCGCTTTTTCCAACGCCGGGTTCGCCCAGAAGCACCGGATTGTTTTTGGTTCTGCGAGCAAGGACCTGCATGACCCGCTCAATTTCATCCGCACGGCCAATCACCGGGTCGAGCGAGGAAGAACGTGCCATTTCGGTCAAGTCCCGACCAAAGGAGTCGAGGGCAGGAGTCTTGGAGTTTCTCGACTTCTGGCCGATGGGCTTCGATTCGGGCTCGATATCTTCCATGTCTCCGTCGTTGACATCCGCTCCCAGAATCTCGAGAACTTCAGCCCTGACGTCTTCCAGAACCAGACCCAGGTCCTTGAGCACAGTGGCGGCAACGCCCTGCTCTTCACGGATCAGTCCAAGAAGCAGATGCTCGGTTCCAATGTAATTGTGGCGCAGCTCCTTCGCAGCCTCCTGGCAAAGCTCAAGAACCCGCTTGGCCCGCGGAGTGAAAGGCAACTGGCCCATTTGCACCATGGCATGGCCGGTCTGAACCTGACGCTCAATCTCTGCGCGGATTTTACCGGAGTCCACGTCCAGGTTTTTAAAGACATTTGCGGCGACTCCGCTGCCTTCCTGAACAAGCCCCAGAAGAATGTGTTCGGTGCCGATGAAGTCATGGCTGAACCTTTGAGCCTCTTTACGGGCCAAGGCCATCACCTTGCGGGCACGATCAGTAAATCGGTCAAACATGTTTCTTTCCTCACCATTTCGGAGTTCGACTTCCCCTGAGGGACTCCGGACAACCGATTCTCTACAGGTTTCGCAAGGGAGGATCAAAGATCGCTCCACTCCCGGAACCCGGGTCCCGCACTGCCCTCCCTGTGGAGGCTCAACGTCCGAAACCTTCGTTCAAGATCCCCCTGATTTCCCCATTTGCTGGGCCATTCAGGTCAGCAGGCCATTCAGGTAGCAAGCCTCACTCGTCTTTACGCTTTAGCCACGAAAAACTGACAAAGACATGAATCCACGGCAGGCTGCTCTTGGGTGATGTGTCCTGATGTGGATTGTCCTGAGGGATGACGACCATGAGGGTCCATCGGTTCCCATGACCGATCGATTCGTCACCCTTCCCCCCTGAATTACCATCCCGGGGTCATGATAACCGAAGAATCGGCAAAATGTTGAAGAAGACGAGAATCCTTATCCGGCGGAATCACCCAGAATACCACGCAGGAGATCCGCCCGTTTACGATCCCTGTCGTCCGAAGACAGTGGCTCACCCTGCAGGCACTGAAGGTGACCGGGTTGACTATGCAGGAACATGCGATTGACCTGAGTCATGCTGACTCCGTCAAGAAGTCCCATGGTCACCCCCAGGCGAACCAGGGAGAGATGCTCCAGAGCCTCTTTGCTCGTCATCACATGGGCGTGCGACAGAATCCCATAGGCCCGGCCAATTCGATCCTCGATACGTTCGCGCCTGCGCTCGAGCAACTCTTCCCGAAGCTTGCGCTCGTATTCAATAATTCTGGGCAAGACGGAGGCGATGTTGTCGAGGATCTGTTCTTCGGTCAGGCCCAGAGTCCTCTGGTTTGAGATTTGAAAGAAATCTCCCTGGGCTTCAGTGCCTTCACCAAAAAGGCCTCTGACCGCCAGATGAATCTTGGTCGCCGCACTGGTGACCTGTTCGATCTGGCCGGTGATCACCAAAGCAGGAAGGTGCAACATGACAGAAGCTCGCAACCCGGTTCCCACATTGGTCGGGCAAGCGGTCAAATAACCATACTTGCTATGGAAAGCAAACTGGAGTTCCTCCTCCAGGGCTCGCTCGAGCGGGCACATTTGCTCCCATGCCTGATCCAACTGATTCCCGGACTTCATCACCTGCAGACGAAGATGATCTTCTTCATTTCCCATCACTGAAAATGATTCGGTTTCATCAAAGCCGACAAGCCGTGGCCCCTCGCCTGTGGCCAACTCGTGACTGACCAGATGACGTTCGACCAGAACCTGCCTCTCGACGACCGGACGATTTTCCAGGGGGTACACCTGCAATGGCAGACCACTTCCCAGTCGGTCGAGGGCAACACCGATTCGATCGGCCACCTTCCGTGACTGGTCTTCATTCGCAACGGAGGTGAAGGGTGAGTTGGCGAGATTTCGGGCCAGGCGAACCCTGCTGGAGATCACCAGATCCGAATCGGGGCCAGTTCCCTGAAGCCATTCTCCCACTTCACTTTTAAAGCCTTCAAAGATCATGAGCCTTGCTCCAGAGATTTCAGCTGGCTCTTGAGGGCCGCCGCTTTTTCGTAATCTTCATCGATGGCTGCCTGCTCCATCTCCTGACGAAGCCGCTCGATCTCGAGATTCTGTGCCATGGCACCATGAAAACGGGCGGGAACCCTTCCCTTGTGCTGGGATGATGGCTGGATCTTTCCAAAAAGGTCATCGAGGGAGTCGGAGAAAAGATCGTAATCCCGGGAGCAACCGAACTTGCCCTCCTTGCGAAAGCGGGCATAGGTCATTCCGCAATCTGGGCAATCCTGTGACGTAGCGGAAACGGTCGATTCCTCCTCCGTTGCATCGGGAGGGGAATAAAATTCCGGAATCGTCAGATTCTTGAAATTCTCCAGAGTCGCCTTGATGGAAACCCCATGGGATCGAGCACAATCCCTGCAGAGGTGATACTCACGCTTGGTATTGTTGACGATATCGGTGAGGTGGACAGTGACCTCATTTTGCTGGCACTTCTCGCACAACATGGTGCTGCCTCACTCCTTTTCGGCGGGGGCTGTGGGCGCAGCATCCCCTGCTCTCAATATCGGCATTTCGAAAGAAACTCTCCAGACATCTTTGGGGAGAAATGACAGTTCTTGCAAGAATTGGGTCATGACGGCCACCCTGCCCGGAGATTCAGTGGTCCTTTCGATCAGGGATTCGACATCAGACCACTCATCCATGTCGATCTCATGTTCGAGAACCTGCGGTGGCCAGCCCGATTTTGTCAGGGCGGCTGAGACATCCGCCCAGGCGATCGCCGACGATGGCAAACCGCCGGTCCCGCCGCCACTCAGGACCCCTTCGAGAGAACCCCAACCATTTACCGGATTGCCAGCGGGCAGTCCCAACAGCGTGAAGCCCCCGTCCCCTGCCGGTTGAATCACTGACCGCCCTTCCCCCAGAATCTCCCGGGCAGTCTCCAGGGCTTCGAACTTCTGGGCCACCGCATCGGTGCCGATCACGATGCAGCCTCCATGACGAAAATCCTGCAGAACACGAAAAATCCGCTGTCCCAGCCCTCCCGCTCCCTGATTCCGATAACTCCAGGCGCTCCCAGGGACCTCGCCCTGTCCGGAATTATTACGCCCTCTCCACAGGGGCTGTCCCCATGCCTGGGCGAGATAGGGAAGGAAGGGGGTCACCTCGGGCCGATCACCGCAGAGAAGTTTGCAATGCCCGGTGTCATCCTTCAGTTCGTCGACAAATTTCAGTCGATCCACGAGCATCGATGCCGCGAGACGGGCTGCTCCAGCCCTGCATACCATGGGTTGAAGGCGGGTTTTGACCCCTCCCGGGACCGGCAATTTGGCGAAGAGTGCGATCGTTGGATCCAAAGACTTTCCCATATTGAACTTAAGGCCTCATTTCAGCACCTTTAACGGGGTCCGGTTTCATTGACAGCCCCCATAGACTGTCCTACGATTCAGATTCCTGCTCCGGGAACGGGGCAGGGAGTCGTACTTTCCGGATCCCACACCGTTTTCATGGGTGGAGGCCCGAGGGCCATCGCCGTCATGAAGAAACGGAGATTCGTGCAAGGATGACGTCTCCGGAACCGTGGGTCCAACGGTTCAGGATCGGATTTGATTCGATTCATACGGCCTATCCTGGCCGGACGGGGATCGCGGAGGGCTCCTGGCCCCCTGCAGGGAATCAGGCATTAGACCTGATGATCTGCCCACCGATCCCCCTCCCCGACAGGTTGGTGCTTCGGAGCTGTGTTACAGCGGTGAGAAATGGTCTGGACTGGCTTCACCGCCCACTTTTGTTTGAACGCAAGCCGGTCAGTCCGGCAATGCGGGTTTGCATGAGTCAGCCCGCAAGAATGGGAGACGAACGTGAGCGAAGAGATCCTGCGCTTTGTCGATACGATTCATCGTGATCGACAAGTCGACAAGGAAGTGATCTTCACGGGAATCGAGATGGCACTCGTCTCGGCTGCCCAGAAAAGATTCGATCAGGAAGAGGGCATCGAGGTCGTCATCGATCGTGAGTCCGGAGGAATCCGGGCCCACAAGGACGGTGTTGATTTCGACCCCCGTGAAGCCCTGGGTCGCATTGCAGCAGGCACCGGAAAGCAGGTCCTGTTTCAGAAAATCCGCGAAGCGGAACGCGAAGTGATCTACCGAGAATACATCGATCGCGTTGGAGAAATTTTCAACGGAACCGTCGCCAGTCGCAAAGGTGGCGGAATGATCATCACCCTCGGAACCCGTGCAGAAGGGTTCATGCCCCGCAGTGAGCAATCCAGCCTCGAAAACTGGAATGAAGGTGATCGGATCAAAGTCGTCCTCAAGGAAGTCAATCTTCAGGCCACCCGCGTGCAACTCCTCGTCAGTCGAGGGGACGAGGCTCTCGTCCGACGCCTCTTCGAACAGGAAATCCCGGAAGTCTCCGATTTCGTGGTTGAAATCAAGGCGGTGGCCAGAGAGGCCGGAAACCGTACCAAGATCGCCGTGGCAACACTGGATGCCAATGTCGATTGTGTCGGTGCCTGCATCGGCGTCAAAGGCTCGCGAATTCGAAACGTGACCGACGAGCTCAATGGTGAAAAGATTGACGTGGTTCGTTGGAACGAATCCATCGACGTCCTGATTCAGGAGGCGTTGAAACCTGCAGAGATTGCCTCTCTTGAACTCGACTACGACGAGATGACTGCCAATGTCTACGTCACTGAAGACCAACAATCTCTGGCCATTGGCCGTCGGGGACAAAATGTCCGCCTGGCCTCGAAGTTGACAGGCTGGGAACTCAACATTTGTCCCATCACCACCGAAGAACTGCAGACACTTCGCGAACAGGGTGCCGACCAGCGTGCTGACGAAATGTTCGGTGACCGTCTGGCAAAAGTGTCTGAAGGAGAATCCGGAAGTGAGACTTCCGAAAACCCCCTCGACCAACTCTTTGAACAACCTGTGGCAGAAGCTGCCGAAGTTGAAGAATACGAAGAAGGTACGGTTGTGATGGGCCTTGAGGACCTCCCCGGTGTAACCGAGGAGATCGCAGATCGACTGATTGAGGCGCAGATTGATTCCACCGAAGCACTCCTGGAAGCGGGTGTGGAAGGATTGGCAGCCATCGAGGGACTCGATGAACTGTCGGCACGTCTGATCATCGAAAAGATCCAGGAAATCATGGAAAGTGTCGACTCCGAGGAGGAGTAGACACCTTTAGACAGCTCGGGTCAGACTCGTCTGGCCCACAGAACCGGGAGGCGCCAAGTTGGGCGTGAGAATCCACGCACTGGCCAAGGAACTTGGTCTCGAGAGCAAGATGGTGATGGAATTCCTCGAAGGACGGGGAGTTCGCGTCAAAGGTCATATGTCTTCCATCAAGGACGACGAAGCCGAACTCGTCAGAATCTTCCTCGCTCCAGATCCTGAGCCGGAACCGGAACCCGAACCGGAACCAGTACCAGAACCTCAAGAAGAGGCCGTGGAGGAATCCGCTGCCGTTGAAGAAGAGCCGGTCGCTGCTGCGGAAGAAGTTCCTGCAGTTGAAGAGCCGGAGGAGATTTCTGAGCTACCGGCTGAAGTGGCCGAACCTGAACCTGTCGTCGAGGCAGTTCAGGCCGAAGAGGCCCCGGTCGAAGAAGTCGCCGAGATCGCAGAAGATCTCCCGGTGGCGGAAGAAGATCCTATCGCGGAGCCTGCTGTCGAATCCGCTCCCGAGGAAGAACCTGCTGTTGCGGAAGTACCGGAGCCAGAAGCTGTCGCAGAGCCCGTTTCAGAGCCTGCTTCCTCTGACGAAGTGGAGTCGGTCGAAACGCCCGAATCCCCAGTGGAATCACCGGCAGAAACTGTCGCCGAATCCCCGGTCGAACCGGTAGTTGAAGCGGCGCCAGAGCCTCCCAAAAAGACACCTCGAAAAATCGTCATGGCCCCTGGCTTCGGTGGTGATAGCGGAGATCAGAAAACTCCGATCATGCCCGTCGCCCGACCGCTCGATCCGAAGGCCCCCACTCCTCGCAAGAGCAAGGGGCGGCCGCTGATCATCCGTTCAAAGGCCCCCGCCCGCCCCGCGGGCAGAACCGACTCCGGTCCGAGAAGAGATCGACCTGCAGGAGGTCCCGGACGAGGGGGGCCACGCACGGGTGGAACCAGCCGTCCAGCGGCTCCCTCCTCGGCACATGGAGCCAAGAAAGTCATGGTCTTCCCAGGAGCCGAAGCGGGTGGGCCACCGGGAGCCAAGCGCGGAGGTGGACCGGGTCGAGGTGGACCTGGAGGTAAAGGTCGTGGACGTCAACAGAGTCGTCCGCGCAATCAGGAATCAGACTTCACCCGACGCAGGCTTCAGCAGGACCTGATTCCGGAAGACCTTCCGGATCAGATCACCCTTGAAGAGCCGGCCAGCATCAAGGATCTGAGCCTCGCCCTCGGGGTCAAACAGACGGCACTGTTGAAAAAATTGATGAATCAAGGAATGCTTGCGAACGTCAACTCTCCCCTTTCACAGGAGATCGTGGACACCCTTTCCGTTGAAATCAATTGTGAGATTATTCTCGAAGCGCCGAAGGCCTTCGAAACCACTCTCGATGAGATCGAGAGTTTCGAAGACGCCGAGTCGGACCTCATCTTGCGTGCCCCTGTGGTCACCATGATGGGCCACGTTGACCACGGAAAGACGACTCTCCTCGACAAGATCCGGGAGAGTTCCATCACCAAATCTGAATCGGGCGGTATCACACAGCACTTGAGTGCATACCGTGTCGACAAGGGCAATGCCCATGTGGTGTTCGTCGATACTCCCGGTCACCGAGCCTTTACCAGCATGCGCGCCAGAGGTGCCAACGTTACTGACGTGGTCGTTCTGGTGGTTGCAGCCGATGACGGTCCCATGCCACAGACAGAAGAAGCCATCGAACACGCCAAGGCTGCCGAAGTTCCCATCGTGGTAGCCATCAACAAGATGGATCGCCCGGGAGCCAACATTGACATGGTCAAGGCCAAGCTCGCTGAACTGGGTCTCACCCCCAGTGACTGGGGTGGCGATACCGAGATGATTCCGGTTTCAGCCATGACTGGCGAAGGAGTCGACGGCCTGCTCGAGCACCTTTCACTCGAGTCAGAAATCCTCGAGTTGAAAGCCAACCCTGAAAAGAAGGCGATCGGCACCGTTCTGGATTCAAGAGCCTCCACCGGTGAAGGAAACGTCATCACCGTCCTCGTTCAGGACGGTACCCTTCACCAGGGCGACACTGTTGTCTGTGGCCCGGCTCACGGCAAGATCCGAACTCTCAAGTCTACCAGCGGACATCACCTTGAGACCGCTCCGCCGGCAACACCTGTGGAAATCACCGGTCTCAATGACTTGCCCGAAGCGGGAGACAAACTTTACTCACTCGATTCTGCTTCCAAGGCTCGACAGATCGCTGAAGAGCGTCAGGAAGCGAAAGCGAAGGCGGATCGGGCCGAACGTCAGAAGGTGACCCTCGAAGGCCTGTTCGACACCATCGACAAAGCCAAAACCAAGGAAATCAACGTCATCGTCAAAACCGACGTCAAAGGAACCCTCGATGTGCTCAAAAGCGAACTTTCGAGCATGCACACCGAGGAAGTTGCCGTCCGTGTGTTGCGGGGTGGAGTCGGTGAAATCTCTGAATCCGATATCCTTCTTGCCGACGCTTCCAATGCCATCGTCATCGGATTCCATGTTTCAGCCTCGGACAAGGCACGATCGGAAGCCGAAAGTCATGGCGTTGAAATCCGCACCTACACGGTGATTTACGAAATCCTTGAGGATATGAAGCAGGCCCTCGAAGGCATGCTCAGCCCAGATATTTCCGAAGAGTTGCAAGGATCCGCAGAGATTCTTCATCTGTTCAAATCTTCCAAGCTCGGCAACATCGCAGGTTGTATGGTTCGTAGCGGAATCATCACACGGGATGACAAAATCCGCCTGATTCGCGATGGGGTCATGGTTTACGAAGGCAAGTTGGCCTCTCTCAAGAGGGTCAAGGACGACGCCAAGGAAGTGCGTGAAGGTTTCGAGTGTGGTCTGGTTGTCAAAGGCTACAACGACATCAAAGTCGGTGACTTCATCGAGAGTTACAAGGTCATCGAGACTTCACGAAAACTGGGAGAGACCAATAAGAGTTCAGGATAAGCGATGAGACCGATCCGCAAGGCAAGACTCGCCAGCCTCATCAAGGAAGAGATCTCCCTGATTCTTCAGGGAGAGCTCAAAGACCCCCGGATCGGTTTCGTTTCTGTCTTGGCAGCGGAACCGACTGAGGACCTGAAGGAGTGCAAAGTCTTCGTTTCCATCCTGGGAAGCGAAGGGGAGCAACGAACTTCGCTAAGGGGTCTCGAAGCGGCACGCGGGAAAATTCAGTCTCTTCTGCGCAACAGGGTGCGTCTTCGCGAAACTCCCATACTGAGATTCACCCTCGATGAGAGTTTCCAGAAAACCCAGGATATCGAAGAGAAGATCCGCCTCGCTCGTGAAGCGGATGAAGCAGCCGCTCGAGAGAGAGAATCACGGGATAAATCAGAGTCCGCAGATTCGGAAGATCAGTCCTGACCTTCTAATCGCGGGGTGTTGATCCCTGAGGTTGGACAACTACCAGTTGATCCTTGCCATTGCGCTTGGCCTCGTAGAGAGCCTTGTCTGCTTCATCGAGCAGCTCTGCCCCACTCATTCCATTCCTCAGTTGAGTGATTCCCAGTGAGAGGGAGAGTTTCCCCGCCTGCCTCGTCTCTCCATTCAAGAATGAATGGGCTCGAAACGCTGCCAGCAGGTCTTCCGCTTTTGTCCGAATGTCATCGAGAGTGGAACCTGGCATGATCACGACGAACTCATCACCGCCATAGCGGCAAAGGTGGTCACTTTCTCGGAAATGGTGCTGAAGGAAATGGCTGACCTCAATCAGCAGATCGTCACCCTTCATGTGCCCGAGGACATCATTCACCTGCTTGAAGCCATCCAGGTCAGTGAAGAGCAAACCCAGAGGCTGTTGATCGCGGCGCGAGCGCACCACTTCCTTTTCCAACTGCCCTGTCAGATACAATCGGTTTGAAACCCCGGTCAGGGGGTCCAGTAAAGCCTGTGCTTCCAGTTGGGCATGCAACTTGAGGTTTTCCAGTGTCAGGGCGAGGACTTCAGCAATCGTCCCAAGCACCTCCTCATGCCACTCCATCAACAATGGAGCCTCTCGCAACAATTGGAGCTCACGGCTGTCAATCTGCAGTTCCAAAACACGATCCACACGACCACTTCCGGTGACCAACGGAAGAGATCTCGAGGATTCACCTGCTTCCAGATCGATCTCACCAGATTCATTTTCCGACCAGATCAACTTTTTCTGATCGCCGGTCATTCGCCAGAAACTGACCCCCCTGTAACCGAGTCCCTCGGAGCTGAGCAATCGCCCCGCTCTCTCATAGAACTCTGCTTCATCCTTGACGCCAATCAGCATCGCCGAGAGACGTGGAGCCATGCGAATTTTTTCTGTCAGATGAAAGATGCGCAGGGAGGTACGCACAGCCTCTGAGGCCCTTTTGCGTTGTTCACGCATCTGTTTCTCAAGGCCGATTCCACTCTCCTCGAGAATTTTGAGACGATACACCCAGCGCTCTTCGCCACGCGGGCTCAGCCTTCTTCCGCCCATCAGTGCCACCGACTGCCACGCATCGCCATCACGCAATTGAACCATGATGGGAACCGGGTCTGATTCCCCATCTCCGCCCAGAGACAACAGTCGATGACGATCGTCTTCGTGGATCCAGTGGGTCAGGGGAACATCCCGTAACTCACCGTGATCGTCAACGCCGATCAATTCCATAAAGGCACGATTGACCGACAGCAGTTTGCGGGCCGGTCCTCTGGCGACGATGAGAGGATCAGGGAACAGATCCAGCAACAATCGGGATTCACCGGGATCGGGTGGCAATGGCCACTCACTGAATCGACTGGGTGTTGCTGAACGGGACATCGGGCTCCGTCTTTCCAAATCAGGTCCAACGGGCCACATCACCCGCAAATAAAGATATCACGGAATCCCAATTCGGGCCGCTCAGGTGGCACTCTGCTCTCTCCACTGCTATTTTCGGAGGGTGATCTGCAAGACGAGAAAGGCGAATAAACGGTGCTGGACGTATTTCAGGAGACGATCAGACTGCTGGAGACGGGGCGCCGAGGAGCGCTGGCCACCATTATTTCGACCGTGGGCTCGACCCCTGGCAAAGATGGGGCACGGATGCTGATTCGCGACGACGGCAGCACCGTGGGAACCGTCGGTGGAGGCTGCAGTGAGTCCGACGTATGGAGAAGCGCCATGGAGGTGATGGCCACGGGGCTTCCCCGACGTGAGAAGCATCGGCTGACTGCCGCCACGGTTGCAGAAACCGGCCTTCTGTGTGGAGGAGAATTCGAGGTGTACATCGAACCTGTCGGGACTCCCTGGGTCCTTATTCTCGGAGCGGGCCATGTGGCCAGAGCTCTCGAAAACGTGCTGCAAACCCTGCAATGGCGCATCACCGTGATCGACGACCGTGATGACTTTGCTTCACCCCAACATTTTGCCTCATCCACCGAAGTTCACTGCTCCCCCTTTGAGAATTGCCTCGATGGTTTCGAGATCAGTGCCAACTGCGCTGTCGTGGTCGTCACCCGAGGTCACCAGCATGACGAGCTGGCACTCGCTCGTGCCCTCGCCACCCCCGCAGGCTACGTCGGCCTCATCGGCAGCCGCGGCAAGGCCGGAGCAATTCTCAAACACTTGAGGGAACAGGGACTCTCCGAAGAAGACCTGTCCAGAGTTCGCTCTCCCGTAGGCCTCCCTATCGGATCGAGATCTCCCGAAGAGATCGCGATTTCCATCTCCGCGGAATTAATCGCTCATCACAGAGGTTTTCTGGGAGAGCCTGCCGAGAGGGCCGAAAAGCAAAAAAAATTGGACTCTCAGCAGGTCGAATGATCAGCGTCCATTGCTCGGAAGCATTGGCCCCTTTAGAATCCTTTCGGAAGGGCTCCCTGAGCGATTTTGACTCAGGCTGGCTCGTTTGAGGCCCTTCATTAACGCTGAAAAGCGCTGGAAAGCCCTCCCACGAGGAAGGAATGCCGATGGCGGCCAAGACCGCAGCCACCAACAATCAGAAGGCCTCTGCAAGAGGTTCCGATAAAGGGAAGATCTCTCTCTCCTCCATCGTCAAGGAGGCCTACTCCAAGAATCCGACTCTGAAAGAGATTACGGATCTGGACGCCCTCGACACCCTGATGCTGGGTGCCCTGACCTCTAAAATGCCTCTCAAGGAAGTGCTCAAGTCCTGGGACCTTCTCAGGACCCAGTTTGTCGACTGGAACGAGATTCGAATTTCCTCAGCCTCGGAGGTCGCTGAAAACTTCCCCAAAGCGGAAGCCCCCCTGGAGCTTGCCGTCCAGATCAAGGAAATGCTCTCGACCCTCTACGAGCGTCGACATCAGGTCAGCCTCGAGTTTATTCGAGAGAACACACTTCCTGAAACCCGTGAATTTTTCAAACGCTCTCCTGAACTTCCGGATCTTTGCAAACTTCTCGTGCTGGCGGCAATCAAGGAACAGCCGGTCATTCCCATGGAGAACTGGGCTCAGGGTGGATTGATTCGCGCGGGATTGCTTTCTGAGTCGAAAACATCGACACAAAGGCAGAAAGATCTCTACGACGAGTTGGGAGAAGTCCCTCTGGTCCATGCAGTGCTGGCACTACACGACGAGGCTTTCCGCCACCCCGACCCTGCCATTGAGTTGGCGAAAAAGAAAAAGTTGGAAGCGGAAAAGCTGGCTGCGAAAAAAGCGGCTGAGGCTGCACGCAAGGAAGCGGCAAGGATCGCTGCTGCCGAGAAAAAAGCCGCTGCTGAAGCGAAGAAGAAAGCCGCGGCCGAGAAGAAGGCTGCTGCCGCCGCAATGAAAGCGGCCGAAGCAGCCAAAAAGAAAGCGGCTGCCGAGAAAAAGAAAGCGGCTGAAGCAAAGAAGAAGGCCGCCGCCGCGAAGAAGAAAGTGGCTGCTGACAAGAAGAAGGCTGCCGCCGCAAAGAAGAAAGCGGCTGCTGACAAAAAGAAGGCTGCCGCTGCAAAGAAGAAAGCGGCTGCTGACAAGAAGAAAGCTGCCGCCGCAAAGAAAAAGAAAACCGCTAAGAAGAAGGTCACCAAGAAGAAGGTCACCAAAAAGACTGCCAAAAAAGCGGCGAAGAAGACCGCAAAGAAGACCGCAAAGAAGACCGCAAAGAAGAAGGTGACGAAAAAAGCCACCAAAAAGACCACCAAAAAAGCGGCGAAGAAAAAAGCTGGCAAGAAGAAGACTCGCTAGACAGGATCGCGCACATGACAAGGCGCAGCCCTCCCCGGGTGAAGAAGGGATTCGATCGTGGCAGGACATTCAAAATGGGCTGGGATCAAGCACAAAAAAGCCGCCAATGACGCCAAGCGCGGCAAGATTTTCAGCAAACTTGCCAAGTTGATCACCGTTGCCGCGAGAGATGGTGGCGGAGACGTGAGTGGAAACCCTCACCTGAAGTTGGTGGTCGACAAGGCCAAAGCCGCCAATATGCCCAACGACAACATCGACCGTGCCATTAAGAAGGGCACCGGCGAATTGGCCTCGGACGCCATATCTGAGTTGGTCTACGAAGGATACTCACCTGGCCAGGTTGCGCTGATGATCGACATACTCACCGATAACAAAAATCGTACCGCGAGTGAACTCCGCAAGATCTTTGATAAAAAAGGAGGGCAGCTGGGAAGCCCTGGATCCGTCTCCTGGATGTTTGAAACACGGGGCGTGATCGAACTTCCCGCCGATTCCATCTCCGAAGATGATCTGTTGGAATTGGCTCTGGATGCGGGAGCAGACGATGTGAAAGTCGAGGAGGGTCACCTTCAGGTTTTGACCACCCCTGCCCAGTTCACGGAGGTACGACAGGCCATTGCTGGCGCAAATCTGGAACCGAGTTATGCGGAAGTGACCCGAATCCCCACCAGTACCGTCACCATCGAGGACGAAAAAACCGCCACCAAAGTCCTCAACTTCATTGCAGAAGTTGAGGACAACGATGACGTTCAGAATGTTCACACCAACCTGGACATCTCACCGGAAATGCTCGAAAAACTCTCCGGTTAGTTCGGATCACCCAGAGAGTCATCCACTCTCTGAAAGAAGAAATCCCTGAAGTCCCTGATCGGCGTGCGCTCGGTGAAAGATTCATCCAGCTCGTGCCAGTACCTCACCTCTTCGTCACCGGGGCGCCAGCAAAGAAAGACTTTTCTTCCCACGTACAGTGTCGGGAAGTTGATCACTCCCCTCTTGAACTCCTGCACGAAGCAGCCCAATTCCTCGATCTCACGAATGTAGCCATTGATTCGATCGATGAATCCGTTCAATTCCTGCTTGAGATCCTGGGCGGTCAACTGAAGGACGGACACCTCCTCGCGGGTCGCGTTCTTCTCGAGACATTCCAATTCTGTCCGTTTTTGAATGATGCTATCCCAAATTCGGACGATGTCTTCCACCACATTCTGAATCAGGGGCAACATCTGGTTGGCTTCATCGATGGTCACCAATCGGCTCTGATTTTGGGTGTTACTGACGGGTCTCATGTCTGATCTCCCAACTAAAACGGGTTCGATTCGGGAGAACATTGGCAAAGGCTGTGCCCGTCCAAAATCCCCCCATTTCGGGGGGTCTCGACGACAAGTGTTCCGATTTGGGACTTTGCGGAACACGATCTGTCCACGGATTGGACGCTCTCACAGGTTGACAGGCCCTCCTGTGCCCTCGATAACCAATCTCAGGGGAAATGTTCAGCGAGTAATCCGGTATTCAACCCGCTTTGATGACCGATTCCCCACCCGAATTGGAGAATCCTGTGCTCATCGAAAGTGGAGTGCGTTCGCGCAGCCTCGAGATCAACCGACAGGCCCCTGCGGTTCTGCGCTCCTGCCAATTCCTCTCGAGGGTCGCTCTCCTTACGTTGTGCTGCCTGTCACCGCTTCTCTCCCCCTCACAAGGGCTTGTCATAGCCCAGCAGGCTGATTCTGCAGAGAGTCTCGAAGATTCCCGAATCGCCGAACTTCGCATTTTGGGTCTCGATCGCCTGGGGGCAGCCGAGGTGCTCACCCGAATGAAACTTCGGGTCGGCTCGACCTACACGGCAGCCGCTCTCGACGAAGAGTATCGGCGTCTGTGGGGAAGTGGAGATTTTGTCTCCATCGCTCCACCCGTCATCCAGAGCGTCCCCGAGGGGGTCATCATCACGATCAGCCTGGAGGAGCGCAAACCCGTTCGCTCGGTGGTCTTTGAGGGAAATGACGCCCTCTCCGAAAAAGTTCTGCAGAGAGAGATCCAGACCAAAGAAGACGAACTCTACGATCCACTGGTCATTCGTGAGGACTCCGATGTCATTCGCGGTCTATTGCTCAAGGATGGTTACCCCTTCTCCGAGGTGGGGAGTCGCCTCGAGGGAGACCTCAACAATCTCTCCGTGGTGTTCGAGATCGACGAAGGCCCGCAGGTCCTGATTCGGTCTGTGGGATTTGTCGGAACAGGCAGCATCCCTTCAGAAGAGATTCTCAAGATCATGCAACTGAATCCCCGAACCTTTCTGGGAATCGGGAAATCAGGAAAGTTTGACCCCCGACTCCTCGAAGGAGACCTCAATCAGATCCGCGAGTATTACTTTCTGAATGGCTATTTTGA
>JAPOLY010000121.1 GCA_029976805.1 bacterium | reverse complement strand
GTAGAGCACTGCTTCCTGTGGAGTGGTGGAGACGGCAATGAATCGCGTCGTCCCCATTTCATCTGGGCCCACAGCATGGGTGGCCTGGCCGCCATCCGGGCATTGGAAAAAATCGACCGTGATATGGCCAGCGCCCCGAAGGGTCTGGTGCTCACCGCTCCTGCCCTCGCAACGCCGCCCTTTGCCGACGATCTTCTTTCACGCCTCGCCTCTGCGAAGGCGTACTTCATGTCGACCTTCCCGCCGCTGAAACCACTGGCATTCCTGCAGCGATTGACCGCCCGGGCCCTTGACCTGCAATCAGATGGACGCTGGGCATCTCACCATGTCAGCGATCTGCCGGACGAACAGGAACTGCACCCGGCGGACCCCTTGCAGCAATTGTTCCTGCCGATGTGTTTCCTCGGCCGCTTGTTGCCCTCCATGGGACGGGCCCACTCCAAGGTGCGCGAAGTGCGGACACCCACCTACGCCATCGCCCCCGGATTCGATCCCATCGTCAACAACAACGGATTGTTGCGCTGGGCACCGAAACTGCGGGAGTCACTCGATCCGGAACGACCGCATCGTCTGGCACGATACGAGGATCTTTGCGTTCACGATCTGGCCCGCAGCTCTGCCGCGGCTGACGTGATCAATTGTGCCACGGAGTGGTTGATGGGAACCGGGACCGACTAGTTGGCATTTCGCTGTTGGAGCCGGTGGAAGATCTCCTGCACCCGGTCGGTGTGGACATCCAATTCAATCCGTAAACGCTCCTCCGGCTGACCCGCCAGAGTCGCTTCGAAACCGATACGAATCGCCAACTCACGAAGACTGGCATCCTCTTCGGAAACGGCCTTGATACTGGCCCGGTGCATCATCGACAGGCGATTCTCGACCAGCCTGAGGAAGTGATACGCCGTGCGCAGGATCAACGCGTCATCGCTTTCGATCACACCGCTTTTGGCGAGGGCTGAGATGGCCGCTGCCGTGGAAGGCTGACGAATCTCTGGGTGATCGCGGTGATGACGAAGCACGAGACTCTGCACCAGAAATTCGATGTCGATCAATCCCCCGGGACCTGTGCGGAAATCGATTCCGGTCTTGCGCCCCGCTTGACGGCGGCGCTCATGCATCTCTCCCAATTCCAGCGCAATCTGCTCCGGCTCCACGTGGCGACCCAAGTGTTCATTGATCCACTGCATCACGTCCGTAGCCAACGCAGCATCCCCACATGCGGCACTGCTGCGCACGAGAGCCTGGTGCTCCCACAGTTGGGATCGTTCACCCAGGAAGTAATCGCGGAATTCATCGAAGCGGGAAACCAGCGCTCCCCCGGCACCATCCGGGCGCAGTCGCAGATCGACTTCGTAAAGTGGACCACCGGTTCCCGGCCGACCGATCATCTCGGTGACCGCCTTCAGGTGCTGGGACCAGAAGACCCGTTCCGGTTGTCCATCCGCTGTGGTTCCGAAACCGTCATGAACCAGAATCAGATCGAGATCACTGGCATATCCCACCTCGTCTCCGCCCAAACGACCCAAAGCGAGGATGGTATGGCGCGCAGGGTTTTCCGGATCGACCTGCAGATCCCCCAGCAATTCCCTCGTCCGCTGGAGACAGATTTCATCGATCACCGTGAGGATGGCACGGGCGACCGTCGAAAGGGAAGCCAGCACACGATCCAGGGGCAGACGCCCACTCAGATCAAGGATTCCGATGTGGATGAAATGCAGAGCGCGGAATTCCTGGATACGACGGGCAATCTCATTCTCGTCCGTGACTCCATCGAGAATCGAGCGCAGCTCAGCGAGCAGACTCTCCAGTGTTGCCCGACGGACCGTGCGTACCCGATCGACCACTTCATCGAGGACCCCCGGATGATTGAGCAGCAACTCGGAGAGGTAACGGCTGCGACCAAAGAGGTCGACAAAGATGCGACACGTCTCCGGTCGATCGGTGAGCTGCTTGTAGAAGATGGCGGGAGCCCCGAGCGTCTCCACACACTGGACAAACATCAGTGCCGCCTGATCCGGATCAGGGGTCGACTTGATGGCATCGAGCAACACCGGAAACAGTGCGGCCAGATAGTGACGCGCTCTGGGTGATCTCAGCCCCGTCTGTCGGGGGAATGCCAAACGCCGCAACATCTGGTAAGCCTTGCGCGGGTCACGGAAAGCGTATCGACCAAAGACTCGATCGATCACTTCCGGTTTCGGTTCGAAAGCGAGAATCACATGGACTTCGCCGGAGCTTTCATCGCCATAACCGCGGAAGAGGGTATGGAAGAGCGATTCGAGGATGCTGCGGATGCGATCCCGTCGCAGGTCGAGGGCTTTGAAGAGTTCTTCCGTCGATCCAAATCCGAGGGAGCGCGAGAGTGCCCGTTGCAGGACCGGATCCTCCGGCAAATTAAAGGACTGGCGCCGATGCTGGAGCATGCAGTGGTGCTCCACTCGCCGCAAAAACCGATAGCCATCGAGAACCCGTGCCGATTCCGCCGGCGTCAGTGCGCCGATGGCCCCCAATCGGCGAATCGAGTGGTAGATGTTGCCTCCGCGGATGGACCGGTGCACCTGTCCATGCAGCAACTGCAGGAACTGCACCAGATATTCGACATCGCGGATGCCCCCCCAACCGACCTTCAGTTCCGAATCATCTTTTCCGGCAGGACTGCTCTCGAGGACTTCCTTCCAACCCTGAAGTTTCTGGATCTCTTCCAGATCAAAGGGACGCTGAAAGACGAAGTGGGCCACTTCATTGAGAAGTCGCTTCATCCCCTGAGTGCCATCATGAATCGCGCGACTGCGGATATGGACAATCCGCTCCCAGGTTCCTGCGACCGCATGAAACTCGGAGCGCGCCTGACTGATGGTTGGCACCAGAGGCCCGGTGACTCCTCCCGGTCGCAAGCGCAGGTCGGTGCGGTAAATGGGAATCGTTCCGGCGTGACCCGAAAGAACACGCAAGATTCCCCGTGCCGCCAGCTCGCACGGTCCCGGATCGGAGTCGTCATCGCGCAGGAAGTAGAGGTCGATGTCGCTGGAAAAGTTGAGTTCGCGACCACCCCATTTTCCGAGGGCGACCACACCCATCGGCAGATCTTCCGCGCCGACCACCTGAAACGCGGCACGCACCGTCAGGTCCGCCAGCTCGCTGAGGGCATCGCCGGTCTGTTCGACATCGATCCCGCCATCCAACTCACAACAAACGATTCGCAACAGTTCGCGACGATGCCAGCGGGAGAGGGATCGCAAGCGGGCCGTTTCATCGGCCCCGCCGATGGTGGGTGCTTCGACCATCGGATCGCGGGGATCTGCAAAACCGGGGGAGGTCATCTCCACCAGATGTCCCTCGGCCAGATCCGCCATCGGCTCACCGGCTCCAAAGATGAAGGTCAGCCGCTCGAGTCGCCCTTCTTCCAGAAGTTCCCTGGGAAAGCCGTAACTGCCGGTGAGGGTGCGCTCCAGACAATCGAGGGCTGCGTCCGGATCTGCCGCTTCTGCGAGGGCGGCGAACAATCTGTCAATCTGATCCTCGCCGATCGCTTTCAAAATACTGCGAAGATTCCAGAGAGCCCGATCCAGAGAGGCCACCGCCAATTCGGCCAAACGACCCCGATCACCGCTGACAGATTTGCCATCAGCAGGTAGAACGGCTTTTGAAGGATTCTCGGGATCCTTGTCAGGAGTCTCTTTTGGCAATGCGTGCCTCTCTGTCCCTTCCTGTGAAGGGCTTCTACGGTAACGAGTCTGAACTCTCACCACGGGTCAGGAAACCCCTGTTCTCCGACCCGGTTCGGGTGAACTCGGAGGCCACTCCCGTTATCCTCAGGACAACTCCGGCCGGGCCGATCAGGGCCGCCGCCGGACTCCCGAGAATTCTGACCGAGGAGAGGAGTGGCACCGCATGAGCACCGCCACCAGCGAACAGACGAAGTTTGGTCCCAGGAAAGGTGAGAGACCTCTGGGAGGTCACGTCACCGAAGCCCTCCAGACTCAGCGCAATGACTTTTGGCAAAAGGGCCCCCTGCTGACACTGCTCGGCTTCGGCGCCTTCGTCGTCTACGTTCATTTCCGCGCCTTCATGGGCACCGAGTACTACGCGGCTCCATACCTGTCGCCCTTCTACTCGCCGCTCGTTTACGCCAACCCGGATTTCTTTGCCGGATCGCCGACCTTCCACTCGCTGATGGGCAACCTGCCCCAGGGAGCCATCGATTTCTGGAAGGGCATGGTCGGCTGGCT
>JAPOLY010000085.1 GCA_029976805.1 bacterium | reverse complement strand
GGGACGATCTCGACAGTAGGCTCGAATAGTTTTCATCGCTGATCATCTCTGCACCAAACCGCTCCATATGGGGAGTCTGTTGCTGGCAATCGAGAATGGCATAACCCAGATTTCTCAAGTGCTCGACCAGAGCAACAATGCACAACTTGCTCGCTCCAGTTTCTTTATGAAACATGCTCTCGCCGGCGAAGACACCGCCAACTGACAGTCCATAAACCCCACCCACCAGGCGACCGCGGTCATCCCAGGCTTCAATCGAATGGGCAAAGCCCAAAGCGTGCAACTGCACGTAGAGTTCTTCGATGTCGTGACAAATCCACGTTTCACGGCGTTCCGCACACGCCTCGATCACAGCACGAAATGCCACGTCTGTTGTCAGACGAAACGGCTTTTTGTTGCGTAATTTTTTAAGGGAGGCGGGGATATGAAACTCTTCCAGATCGATGACCGCACGTTCGAAAGGACGAATCCAGAAAATCTGGCCATCCCGATGATCCGCCATGGGGAAGCAGCGCTCTCCATAGGCACGAAGAACCCGCGCAGGACTGACCGGGATCCCCTCTTCATCTCGAATTCTTCGAATCGGCTTCAACGAACAGCCTTTCTTCGGTCTTCAATCAACCTTGCCGGACCTTCTGATTCTAACGTCAATCTGCGCCTTTGCAGAGATGGTCTCAAAGTGACCCCCCGGAAATGGAAACTCCGCCCTCGATGTATTCAACACTGGACCACCCCAACCCCTTGATGCCCAGACTTCGGAGTCCTCTTTTGATCTCTTCCAGACGCCACGGCTCATCCATCTCAAACTGGATCCCGGGGGGGGCCGACCAGAATAGAATCCGGCTGGCAAACACCTTTGAATTCCGGGGTTCTTTCCAGGTCATGAGCATGTGCCGACCATGCATCGTCTCGATCTCATCAACGGATGGGCTGGTTTTGTTGGGATCTTTCCAAACGTGACGATCGCTCAGTGATTCCAGAACTTCCTCAGAGAGACCCAAATCTTTCCCTTCCCGAATAATTTTAAACCGGGAGGGTAACCCTGAGCTGTAACCAGTCGTCGAAATGGTGAAGAGAGACTCCCCGGCATACAGGGGTGTAGCGGGCAACTCCTCAGACCCGGTCTCGTCAAAAGCAGAGCGGATATTGGAGTATTCGATCGCTCCGGAACTACCCGGATCTTTCAACTGGTGAATCTCAAAGGTAGTGGCATATGCATCCACATCCCATTTGGCATTCTGAAGGTCTGTCTGTATGTAGACGTAATCCGGATGATCAAGACGAGTGGTTTTCAATTTGAAAACCACTCGCTTTTCATGGGTCTCAACGATGAGGAAAACCGGGCTTCCAGGAACAAGGGCCTCGCTATTGAGGGCACTGAGAATCTCTTCCTCTTTCATCCCTGTGACTGCGTCCCGTTGAAGAAAGAGCATCGGTGAGAGATTGAGGACCGTCTCAGGGCCCAGTGATTCAAACGATATATCCCTGAATGGGTAACCATCTTCGACAATAGAAATCATATTTGAGATTTCTGCGGACAAGAGCGGCTTCCCCAAATGTACCTGTCCCAAAGATTCCGTCTTGACCGTCATCCCGTCTTCGACCGGCTCGCCCACCTCCGTCGAGATTGAAATCTTGTAAGAGGCCATTGTGCCAGAAACAGACCGTGTCATGCATCCAGAGAGCACAAAAGCGGCAACGTTCAGGATGAGAAAGATGGATGTGAGATTCTTCATCAACTTCATCACTCTCCAATGATTGGAATTCTTTTCAACTCGAGTGGCGGGAGGCTGATTATAACAAACTGTAGGCGTAAAACAGTGCTCCACTGATCAGCAACTGGAGACACCCGATTCCCAAGTGGGCTCCCCTCAAGAATCTCAGAGACATTTGAATCAATCCTGCAGTCCAGAGAACTCCCATCGCACACTTGATCATCGTCACCCACGCCAGAATGCTCAGAACACCGAGCAAGTCAGCCGCAGGGTAGGGGTTTTCCTTGACCGCCAACGCTCCGATGACCAGCCATGCTGACATCAACCAGCGAACTTTGGGGGCATCCTGAGTGAAACGTTCTACCCGGCTCAAAAAATCCTGCCGCTGAACCAGTAATGAGGTACCGAAGAGAAACTCCCAAATCGCAACCAGAAGGCAAAAATGATCAGGGGCCATCTTCCTGCTTTCAGTGACAACGCCCACAGACGATGCGAGGATGTCAGCAACATGAAAGATAACCCGTCTCAGCCACTGGAAAAAGAACGGCTCACCGGAGTCCTGGAAGGACTCGGTGCATATTTGTGGTGGGGCATGGTCACGACCTTTTATTTCCGCTGGGTACGCGAGGCGACTCCGCTCGAATTGCTGGCGTGGCGAGTTCTTGCCGGCCTTCCGGTGATTCTACTGATCCTCTCGCTGCGTTCAGAAGTCGGCAAGCTGAGGGAGATACTGCGGTCTCCGAAGGCGATCGGACTGTTGCTCTGTTCCGCATTGCTGATCATGGGCAACTGGCTGACCTTTATCTATTCCGTCGTCGAAGCCCGAGTTTCGGAAGCCAGCCTGGGTTACTACATCAATCCCCTGGTCTCCGTCGGTTTGGGAGCACTCTTTCTCAATGAAAAACTTCGCCCGTTACAGTGGCTGGCGGTCGTCGTCGCTGCTGGAGGCGTGGTTATCTTCACCGCATTGGAAGGGTCTCTGCCGTGGATCAGTCTGGTCCTCGCATTTTCTTTCGCACTCTACGGTTTAATTCGCAAACAGGTGAAAGCCTCCGCAGAAGTCGGACTGGCAGTAGAGATGATTCTGCTCTTCCTTCCAATGGTGTGCTTGCAAGCCTATTTGACCCATGAGGGCACAACCCTCTTCATGAAATCAGATGAAATCACATTCGGTTTGCTGGTAGGTGGCTTTGTGACAGTGGTGCCGCTCTGGCTTTTTGCGCGTGCCGCAAAAAAGTTGCAGTTAACCACGGTGGGCTTGATGCAATACATCGCACCTACTGCACAGTTGATGGTCGCCATCTTTTACATCGGAGAGAATCCTGGAACAAAGTGGATCCCTCTCACCTTGATTCTGGTGGCCCTGGCGATTTACAGTACTGACTCAATCCGCTTCCATCGCAAAAATGGAAATGGAAAGCCCTAGGCACATCTTTCTGCAGAACCTTTCTGTACAACCGAGATGTGGCTTGCCCCTGAACCCCACACGAAAGGGTTTCCCTTTGTCGGCACCCGAAAACACCCAAACCGCCCCATCTCCCTTCGCAGATAAAGTCCGTGAGCATGTCCGCAAAACAGTGGTCGGTCAGGACGTTGTTCTCGAACGCGGGCTGATTTCGCTGCTCACCGGAGGACACCTGTTGCTGGAGGGAGTTCCGGGAACTGCCAAAACTCTTCTGGTCCAGTCTCTCGCGCACGCCATCGAACTCAGATTTGGACGGGTGCAGTTCACCATCGACCTGTTGCCTTCCGATATCGTGGGATCAGAGATCCTCGACAAGGACAGTGGTGATTTCCGGACACACAAGGGCCCCATCTTCACCAACCTGCTCCTTGCCGATGAAATCAATCGTGCTTCGCCGAAAGTGCAGTCCGCACTTCTCGAAGCGATGCAGGAACGAAAGGTCACCATCGGAGAAAGTACCTACTCTCTTCCGAGCCCGTTCCTGGTCATTGCCACCCAGAACCCGGTGGAACAGGCGGGAACCTTTGAACTGCCCGAGGCGCAGCTGGATCGTTTCCTGATGCGCCATCGTCTCACCTACCTGGAGGCCGATGACGAATCGGAAGTTCTGAAGCGGGCCCTGAATCTGAAGCTTCGCCGCTCCGAAGACGGTGGAGCCATGCCGATGTCCGCCTTCGATGCCATCGATAAAAGTGCCCCCCTGGGAGTGACAGACTTGACTGCAGCCATGGAAAAAGTTCTCGAGGTGCATGTCAGCGATGTCTTCGTGCGTCATTGTGTCGATCTCGTCAACAAGACGCGTAATCATCCTGATATTGAACTGGGTGGCTCCCCCCGTGCCGGAATCTCTCTCGTGACCGCTTCCCGGGCACGTGCTTTCCTGCATGGTCGCGACTACGTCGTGCCGGAAGATATCTTTGCTCTCGCTGAAGACATTCTGCTGCACCGGATCCGCCTCTCCTACGAAGCGGTCGCACGTGGGCGCAACGATGCGGATGTTCTCGCTGAAATCCTGGACCAGTTGGCCTGAGAAAGGGATTCTGAATGGGAACCGGAGTCTCCCTGCCTCCCCCGGAGGCGTTGGGTCACCACGAGTTTGAAATGGTCGTGCGAAAGCTCGCCAACGATCTGGCCCACGGTGCCGACGAAAGTATCTTTGTGGGCAGCGGGCTCGAATATGCCCAATCGAGACCGTACGAACCCGGGGATTCCATCGCCTCTCTGGATTGGAAAATCAGTGCCCGTACCGGCACTCCCTACGTCAAGGAATATGACACCCTGAAAAGGGTTCCGGTCCAGGTGGTGGTCGATACCTCCGGTTCGATGGTCACCAGCTCGGGACCGCTTTCCAAATACGCACAAGCCACTTGGATTGCAGCGGCCATCGGCATGGTCGCCCAGAGAAGGATGAGTCCCACCCGCCTGATTGGCGGAGGAACCCGTCAGCTGCCATCCCAGACAAGCCTCTCCCGTGGTGCACTCCAGCAGGCGATCGAAGCGCTCCGGCATCCCGATATCAAAGAGAAGACCTGCCTCGGAGACGCTCTGGACTGGGTTCGAGCCACGACTCTTCAACGCTCGGTCGTTTTCGTTCTTTCTGATCTTCATGACCCCGAGGCCATCGATGCTTGTCGGCGACTGTCTCAGGGGCACGATGTGTCTGTGATCGAGATTCAGGACCCTGCAGAAGACGGCCTTGCTCGCGGGGGTTTCTACCGCGGCACCGAAGCCGAGACGGGAGACTCCTTCCTCGGCAGTTCGCGAACCCAATGGGGAATCGACCCGGAAAAGGGACGCAGAGGCGAATTGGCTGAGGGTGGCATCGACCATCTCCTGCTGAAAACAGATCAGGATTTCATCTCACCCGTGAGACGCTTTCTCAGTGACAGGGGGCAGGGATGATGAGAGCGGTGACAGTCTTTTTGCTGGGTCTCATTCTTGTGCTGCTGCACATGCCTGCTCCTCTTGCGGGACAGGACTCCTTGTCCCAAAGCAGTGTGGGAATCGAGGGGCACTTTCACTTTCAATGGTCAGGCGAGGCCCTCGAAGTTGCACCGATCCCGGAAGATTCTCCGGTATTGGTCCGCATCGCCGCGGTCACTTTAGACACCCAGGAAAGTGGCCAAACCAATTATGACATTCGCTGGCTGGCCCTCCTTCCGGGAGAGCATGATCTTTCCATCTTTTTTCACCATGGCGAAAACCGTCCGGCAGATCTGCCGCCGATGATGGTGAATGCAGACTCTCTTCTCGGTTCCGATCATGAAGGTAATCTTGCAAATCTTCCCGGTACCCTCTCACCGGTCATCGATTTTCCAGCATGGGTACTCTGGGCCGTGGTTGGATTCTGGCTGGTTCTTCCTTTGATCATTCTGACCGTACTCCGCTGGATGAGGCCCCCTCCTCCACCCCCGGTCATCGAGGTCGTTCTCACCATCGCCGACAAACTTCGACCCTACGTCGATCAGGCTCTGGCAGGGGAACTCGACTCCGAAGGCAAGGCAGCACTGGAGCGTCTACTTCTGGCGTTCTGGCGCGACGATCTGAATCTGGGCTCCTTCCGTCACGCCGAAGCGTTGCAGGCGATGCGCGGGCATGAAGTGGCCGGGGAATTGATCGTCACGGTCGAACGCTGGCTGCATTCCGGTAAAGAAACGAATGCGGATACTGAACAGGTGGAGAAACTGCTACAACCCTACAAGACCATGGCTGCCGACAGGGTGGTGCCCGAGTGAGTTTCATGCACCCCTGGGTTCTGGTCTTCTGGCTGGTTCCCGTGTTCCTTCTGCTCTGGGAATCCTTTCGCGAAGGCCCCCGTATCAGAATTCCCATCGACCACCGGGATCATCCCCGGCGGTTTTTGCTCGGCAAGTTTCTCTGGTTCAGCTCTGGACTTCCTCATCTGCTGCTCTTCATCGGCATCGCTGTCGTGGCCGGGCCGCAATTCATGGGTGAGCCGGAAAAGAAACGTGAGATCTCCAATATCGAAATCTGCCTCGACGTCTCCGGCTCCATGGGAGTCGACATGTCCGATGGCAAACTGCGCAGTGAAGCAGCGGTCGAAAGCATCCAGTACTTCTGCAAAATGCGCGAGGGCGATGCCTGCGGCCTGACCATCTTCGGTGGAGAAACAATTCGCTGGACCCCCCTCACCCGGGACCTCTCGGCGATTTCGTTGGCCGCCCCTTTCATCGATCCTCAAAGACTCCCCCCGCATATGGGATCAACCCGCATCGGGCTGGCACTGGAATCCTGCCTGGCGACGCTTTCACAGGTGGAAGAAGGCGACCGACTGATCGTTCTCGTATCTGACGGATTCTCATCCGACCTCGGCGGTGGAGCCGCACGCCAGATCGGTCAGGAACTTTCCGAATACAACGTGGCCCTCTATGCCATCTTCATTGGCGATGGGGCCGCACCCGGTCAACTCTACGAAGTGGTTTCGCAGACACAGGGAGAAGTCTTTGCCGTTTCAGATACGGCAGGACTGGAGAGAGTTTTCGCTCACATCGATGAGATGAAACCGGCAAAACTGAAACCTGCCGGTGCAAGACCCATCGAAGATTTCTCTCCTTTTGCATGGAGTGGACTCGCCCTGCTCGGCCTCCACCTGGCTCTGTTCCTTCGCTGGAGGATCACGCCATGGTAGAAGTCAATCCTGTTGAAGCGCTGATCCACCAGGCTGCCATCGTCGGTCTTCTGTGTGCCTTGCTGGCAGGCCTTGGCGAATGGCTGCATCAGCAACGCCTTCGCAGTACGCAAAGCCTGACTTTTGGACCGGAAGGCCCCCGTGGGTGGACTAAACTGGTTCCTATTCTGCGAACAGTAGCAGCCCTGATCTTGGGATTTTCCCTTTGGGTCCTGGCTCACCTAGAATCGAAGCCTCCGGAAATCGATCCAACCCAGGAACCTTCCCAACATCTGCTGATTGCTCTCGATGTTTCCCCCAGCATGTACCTCGAAGACTCAGGACCTGAAAGAAACATCCGTCGTGGAACCCGGGCTTCGGAGGTTTTGGAAGCGGTCTTCCAGCGCCTCGATATGTCTCGGACGCGTGTCTCGGTCGTCGCTTTCTATACGGATGCCTTTCCGGTGGTACTCGAATCATTTGACATCAACGTCGTCAACAATGTCCTCAATGGATTGCCGATGGAATTCGCCTTTGAAGCGGGAAGCACCCAGCTCCAGCAGGGAGTGGAAAAGGCTCTCTCTTTTGCCAAGGCCTGGCCGAAGGGCAGCACAACCCTGATCGTTGTTTCCGATGGGGATACGGTGGGCGGATCACTCCCAGCAAGACTGCCACTCTCGATTTCCGATGTGCTCGTTCTCGGTGTCGGCGATCCACATAAAGGATCATCCGTGGCAGGACGCACTTCGCGACAGAACATTCAGGCCTTGCAAAGACTGGCAGTTCGCCTTGGCGGTCTCTACCACGATGCCAACACCAAACATCTTTCCACTGAAGTGGTTCGCAATCTCGCGATGGCGGTGCCCAGTGTGGAGGACCAGACGTTATTGCGAGATCTCTGCGTTGCCGGAACCGGAATCGGTACAGGGATTCTGGCCCTTCTTCCGCTCCTCTTGGCTCAATTCGGTCGCAGGAGCCAACGCAGCCGATCTCCCGTACTGACAGGTCAGGCCAGCAAGTAACGTCGAAACATCCCGTGATCCCTGCTATCATGAAGGGGTACACGTGCACTTCCGAAAGGACACGTCATGGATCGTAGAAAAACCCTGTGGACGCTGTGGGCGGTGATTCCCGTTCTCGTGGCGATCTGGTGGTTTGGGCCGGGACAGGACCTGCAGGCCCGCACCCGCCTCTCTTCCATCGTGGAAGAAGCCAGACTCTCCTCTGAAGCTGAGGACTGGAAGAAAGCGGTCGAACTCTACCAGCAAGCCCTGGCCGATGTTCCCGACGACGATATGGAAGCGATCCTGTGGTTGCGTCTGCAGACCAGTCACGCCGATTTCATGAGTGGCAATACCTGGGCCGGCATTACGGCGATGGAAGAAGTCATGAATGAAGCCGCAACAGAGCAGCCGGATCTGGCCGACGACGCCCGAGCCCGAATCGCTGCGGCCCAATACTTCGCCACTTGGAAACTTCGACTCGAAGGAGCCAAGCCTGAAGTCTGGAAACCGGAAGCGGAAAAGGCACGCCAACACTTTCGACTTCTCGCCGAAGAAGCGGAAAAGAAGAATCTCACCAATGCCGCCGATCTGAAAAAGAATGTCGAGTCGGTGATCTGGCTTGAGCGCATGGATCTGGCAGAACTCAAGGCATTGCCTCTGCCAGGAGGTTGCTGACAGGGTTCCGGGCTCCTCGGTTCGAAGGGCAAAAACGGTAAACCCAATATCAGTGACAGTCGCGGCAAAGCCAACAACGTCGGTGCTTCAAGAGCACGTGCGACGGGTGGCGGATCCTGATCACGGATCACAGATTTTGAATCAACATTGACCCCTTCAACCACTCCGGTTGAAGGGGTCTTTTGTTGCATCGGTCACCATTGTCAGCGATGATGATTTATCTCTTTTCTTTCAGCGACTGACTTGCTCTCGTTGAAAGTCAAGACTCCCAGATCCCTCTGCAGAAAGAACTCTCATGTTGGCAAATCTGCGTTTCCACCTGATCTTCGCTTCTGTCATAACTTCCTGCGTTCTCACTTCTGCAGACTTGTCCGCCCAATGTGGCGGAGCCATCCAATTGCAGCCTACACAGCCGGTCCGAGGTGTGGTCATCGGGCAGCCACTTGTTCCGGGTAGCATCATTCCCCCCAACATCATCCTTGGTGAAGATGGCGAAGTATTGATGCTGGCCGAGGATCCCGCTGTTGTGATGGAAACCAAAGCTGAGGGAGAATCCGCTTCCGCCGATGCACAGTCGTTCAAGGATGCCGTCGCCCAAATGAGCCTCCCCCCCAAAACTGTCGACAAGGTGATCCAGGCGAGACAGAAGATGCTTCTCGATCCTCCCGTAAAGCCCGCTGAAGACGCAGAGGTTGGCGAAAAAATCGCCTATCTGACCCAATTGATCACGGCCTCTGACTGGCAGGGTGT
>JAPOLY010000089.1 GCA_029976805.1 bacterium | reverse complement strand
ACTGGGCCGAAAAGGTGTGTCCTTTGCTTCCCGTCGTCGAATTGGTCCGAACCCTCCGTTTACAGGCGATGATCCGTGGGTATCGCTTTGTCACCAAAATTTGGGTGTCGGTCGGAAGAGAGACGGGCATGCCTGTGGATCAATATCGTCATGCCCTTTCCAGGGAGCTCTCCGGCGAACTCTTCGAGAATTGCCAGATCGATTGCGTGGAAGATGATGGGGCGGAGATAAAATTGGATCGCATGGAAGGAATTCTGGTCCTTCCGAAGTGCTCATCCTGAAGAGGGACCCCCTCTGAAGGACTGGACACCTTCTCCTTTGCAGGTCAGCATCATGGAGTCAGGGTCAAATGAACCCGGGAGTCCTCCATGCACAGAAACCTGCGTACTTTTCTTGATGAACTTCGCTCCGCCGGGGAACTGGTGGAAGTGGATGCTCCCGTTGACCCCAAACTGGAAGTGGCTGAGATTCACCGTCGGGTGATTGCCGCCGGTGGTCCGGCCATCCTCTTCCGTAATCCAAAAGGTGCACGCTTCCCGCTCGTCATGAATTTGTTCGGGAATGCCCGGCGTGTCGAAATGGGCTTTGGCCGCCACGGTCAGAACTTCCTCAAAAAACTGGTCCACACCGTGGAGACCATCGTTCCGCCGACCTTCCAGAAAGTCTGGGAGGCTCGTGATCTGGCAGCGGCCGCTTTCAAGGTTGGCATGCGTCGGAAAACCCATGGGCCGGTACTGGAGGTACGCAACCGTTCAGCGTCCCTCGGTGATCTGCCGATCATCACCAGTTGGCCGGAGGATGGGGGACCCTTCATCACGTGGCCGCTGGTCTACACCCAGCACCCGGAGGATGGTCGCCACAACCTGGGGATGTATCGAATGCAGGCCCACGACTCTGAGCACCTCGGTCTGCACTTCCAGATTCACAAGGGTTGCGGTTATCACCTGATGGAAGCGGAGCGTCTGGAGAAGCCCTTCCCGGTGACCTGTTTCCTCGGAGGACCTCCCGCTCTGATCGCCAGTGCCATCGCTCCGTTGCCTGAGAATGTTCCTGAACTGTTGCTCGCCTCCCTGTTACAGGATGCGCCACTGAAGCTGGCTCAGGCGGGGGACAATGCCCATCCGTTTGTGGCAGAGTGCGAGTTTGCCATTCACGGTTATGCCCTGCCCAAAGAACGCTGGCCCGAGGGCCCCTTCGGCGACCACTACGGCTACTACTCCCTTCAGCACGAATACCCGGTCATGAAGGTTCGTGAAATTGCCCACAGACGGGATGCCATTTACCCGGCGACCGTGGTCGGCAAGCCACGGCAGGAGGACTTCTTCCTCGGCGATTTCCTTCAGGAATTGCTGTCACCCCTGTTCCCACTGGTGATGCCGACGGTTCGTGATCTCTGGTCCTATGGCGAGACCGGTTATCACTCTCTCGCCGGGGCGGTGGTCAAGGACCGTTACCCCAGAGAAGCGATGGTTTCTGCATTCCGGATCCTGGGAGAGGGACAGCTGTCCCTGACCAAGTTCCTGCTGATGACTGATGGAGATGTTGATCTCAAGGATTTCACGGGGACCCTCGAATACGTTCTGGCCCGAACCGATTTTGCGACCGACCTACATGTCATTGGTTGCACCAGTATGGACACCCTCGATTACGCCGGTCCCAAAGTGAATGAGGGATCCAAGGGTTTTCTGATGGGGCTGGGTGATCCGATTCGCGACCTGCCGGGTCAGTTCAGGGGAGAGTTGCCCACGGGATTTGAAAATGCCGAGGTCTTCTGTCGGGGATGTCTGGTGGTGGATGGCCCGGACTATGCCAGCGAACCAGGTGCGGCTCGACGACTCGTCGAGTCAAAAGCTCTGGATGACTGGCCACTGGTAATTCTCGTCGATGATGCGAAGACGGCCACCGCCACCGAAGCCCGATTCCTGTGGTCTACCTTCACCCGTTTTGAACCGGCCGCAGACATTCATGCCCGATCCGGAGAGATTCGCCGAAATCACATCTCCTATGGTGGGCCAGTCGCCATCGATTCACGAATGAAGCCGGGATATCCGGATGAACTCTTCTGTGACGAGGACACTTCCGCCACGGTAACCCAGCGTTGGAAAGAGTACTTCCCGAGGGGCGGAGTCGAGATGGGAAACAGTGACGTGGGCCACCTCGACGACTGACAGGGCGACGCTTCATTGAGGCTGTGGGGTTTCACCGCAGGGTAGGTAGGGTATCCTCCCGACGTGATCCAGAAATTGTCCCAACTCCAGTCGATCCGGATTTTTACGCTGCGGCAGGGCCTGCTCATGGCTCTCCTATTGCTCGCCCCAGGTTTTTCTGCACGGGCCCAAGAACCGGACATCCCTCTCACTCCCTCCGAACGCCGTGTGGAGGCGGTCAATGATTTTCATACCCGTCTGGGAAGCCGGATCTTTCAGATCAGTGAGAGAGTGGATGATTTCTTCGGCGATCGTCGACTGGAAGATGAACCGGTGGAGACCCGCTTGCGAATCCGTACCCAGTTCCGCTTCACGGAAGGTGAACGGTCCAATGTTCGCTTCAAGATCCGCGCAAATGCCGTGCTTCCGCGAACGCAGCAGAGACTGGGTTTCTTTGTTGAATCCCTGAGAGAGGATTTTCTCAGCGATTTTAACGAAGTCCTCGGTAGTGAATCCAACGAGGAGGATCCGGACAATCCTCTGGAAGATGGCAACGTGTCCGGATTGAGAATCTCCCTCTTCAAAAATTTTCCGGGACGCTGGACGCTGGATGGCGGCGTTAAAATTTCATCCGATCCCCAAACCCGGGTTCGCCTTCGCTGGCAATATGACTGGCAGGCACTCGAAAAGTGGAACATGAGATTCGTGCAGGGGCTGGAGTACCGTGAAGAACTGGGGGCAGGGGTCAGAACCGAATTTCGCTGGGAGCGACTGATCTCCGATCGGTTGTTGCGATTTTCCATCGAGGGTGTCCGCTTCGCAGACGATGCTCCTGAATCAATTTTTTCCGTGGATCATTACCTGCCGCTGAAGGGTGAGGCGACCTTGCGTCTCACTGCTTCAGAGTATGGGTTTGTCGGCACCGGAGCAGAGCTGGAAGGTTCCTCTGTGGAGCTGGCCTGGCGCAAGAGAGTGCTCTACGAGTGGCTCTATGTAGAGGTGGCACCGCGAATGTTCTGGTCCGATCTTCCGAATGAAGGCCGGGAGTTCTCGACCCTTCTGGCTTTCGAGGTGGTTTTTGTCAATTAAGGTTCCCTGCGGGGCAGATGGGGAAGTGTGATGCTCAGAGGAGAATACGACCGCGGTAATTTTTTACGCGGAGTTCTGGCGATGCTGGGGGTCGGCGCATTCTGTGGAATTCTGGTGGCCAATGGCAATCCGGGAAACATGGGAATCTGCGGGGCCTGTTTCCTGCGTGACAGCAGTGGTGCCCTGAACCTTTTCAGTGAACCGGGAAAGCTGAAGTACCTGAGACCGGAAGTTCTCGGTGTCGTCTTTGGCGCGATGGCATGGATGCTGTCGCAGGGAAAATGGCAGGCCCGATCCGGATCCCACGCTTCCACCCGTTTCTTCTTTGGAATCTGGATGGGGATTTCCAGTCTCGTCTTCCTCGGTTGTCCTTTCCGCATGATCCAGCGGATTGCCGGTGGAGATCTCTCTGCCTGGGCGGCGGTTCCCGGTTTTGTTATCGGTGTCGGATTCGGTCTGTGGCTGGAAAAACGCGGCTACAGCGTCGGCAAGACGGACGCGGCACCGGCACCCGTTGGACTCCTGGGTCCACTGCTGTTGCTGGGGGCTGGCATTTTGTGGGCACAGGGGCTGCTTTCGGGACCGGGTCCCGGTGAGGCTGGAGCTCCCGCTCACGCGGACTGGAAACTGTCTCTGGGTCTCGCTCTCGCGGGAGGGGCCCTCCTCTCTGCCACGCGCTTCTGCGCAGTGACCGCAGCACGGCAGATCTTTCAGAAGGACCGTCGCATGCTGTGGGCAACTCTGGCGATGATGGTCGGCTATGCTGCCGTCGTTTTCACCACCGGAAAGGCTCAGATCTCGTTCGCAGGCCAACCGGCTGCCCATGGTGAGATCCTGTGGTCTGCCCTTGCTCTTGCACTCGTTGGGCTGTGTGGCTGTCTGGCGGGGGGCTGTCCCGTTCGTCAACTGGTGATGACCGGTGAAGGCAATGGCGATGCGGCGATGGCGGTCATGGGGATCCTCCTCGGGGGAGCCCTGAGTCATGGACTGGGCCTGGCATCCAGTGGAGCTGGAACCACGGCTGCCGGCAAAGTGGCCATCGTCATCGGCCTGGTGGTGGCCGCCGGGTATGGTTTCTGGCGATCGAAGGGCACCGGTAGGTAAACGGGGAATGGGCAGGTGATTCGGATGTGTTCAGTCTTTCTGGCAGGAATCTTTCTTCTCGTGACTGCGGGTGGTTCGGCCGGAGATCTTCCCAGGGGTTACACCATTCCCGTGGTCGATCTCGCTTCTCAACCGGGAGTGATCACGGTGGACCGAGAAGCGGGCCAGTATCTCGGACATCCGACCGCCGTGCTGATGGAGGATGATAAAACCATTCTGTGTGTCTATCCGAAGGGTCACGGCGGAGGAGCCATCGTTTATCGCAAGAGTAAAGATGGCGGCCAGACCTGGAGTGATCGGCTGCAAACTCCTGAGAACTGGAAGACTTCAAAGGAAGTTCCAACGATTCACCGCATGGTCGACCGGCAAGGAAAGAAGCGATTGATCATGTGGTCGGGCTTGCATCCTGCAAGGCTGGCAGTCAGTGAGGACGATGGGGACAGCTGGTCACCGCTCAAAGCCGTTGGAGACTGGGGAGGCATCGTCGTCATGGGTTCTGTTGCCCGGTTGGCAGATGGAACCCACGCCGCCTGGTTTCATGATGATGGCCGTTTCCTGATGAAGGAGCGGGGACCTTCCCGCTTTGATGTCTTTCAGACTCATTCTCAGGATGGCGGTTTGACCTGGTCGAATCCGGTGGCCATCGCTCATCTGCCGGGGGTACATCTTTGTGAGCCCGGATTTGTCCGTTCTCCAGATGGGAAAACGATAGCTCTGTTGTTGCGTGAAAACAGCCGCCGCAAAAATTCCTACATCATCTTCAGCGAAAATGAAGGCAAGACCTGGTCTGCACCTCGGCAGCTTCCCGCAGCCCTGACCGGGGATCGTCATACTGCGGTTCACACAGGTGATGGGCGTCTCTTTATTTCATTCCGCGATACCACGCTGGAGAGTTCCACCAAAGGTGACTGGGTTGCTTGGGTGGGGACCTGGGAAGACATCGTGGAGGGTCGAGAAGGGCAGTATCGCGTCAGGATCATGGACAACCATGTCCGTGGCGACTGTGCCTATCCGGCGGTCCTTCAGCAGGCAGACGGAACCATTGTCACCATCACGTACGGTCATTGGACTCCCGGAGAATCTCCGTGGATCGCCTGCCGCCGCATGACGATGGATGATCTGGATCAGCGATTCGAAAAGCTCCGCAAGGAATGAACTCACGATTTGTTCAGGTGTGAAGCCAGACGGGTTCCGCGTTTGAGGAAACGCTCGATGTCCGCGAATGAAAACAGCTCTTTCGCCGAGTTGAAATACAGCAGCGTATTCTTGGAAACTGCCCAGAAGATTCCCGGACGCGCTTCGAAAAACTCGAGGACCTGTGGAGTCATGAAATCCTCGATCAACTCGGGCTTCGGCCCTTTGACCGTATATTTTCTGGAAAAGTCCGGGTGGGTCGAAAAAGACAGCGACTTTGAGCCGAACAGTTTTCCGAGTCCGTGAAGTACATTTTTTGGAGTGATGATCATCTCTGGAACGGATCGGTTCAGGGGAATTATTCCAACCGATTGTCGAACGGTGATTACGGCATTTCCGGTGAAAATGAGCGATTCCAGATTCAGGATCTGGACGGGGTGATCACGGTAGACACCGCTCGCCAGAGATTTTTTTGAATGACTTTGTAATTTCTGGATCGAAAGTACTGAATCCAACTGCTCCGATTTTTCGGCGTCGATTTTGGTCGTAAACTGGAAGTTAAGTTTGTGTAGAACTTCCAGACGATCATTCGTTTTCGCCTGATTCTGTCGGGCAATCGCCTTGAGGATCACGATCCCGGCAATGACGAATGATAGGCTCAAGCTTCCTGCAAAGACGATCCACTCCCATGAACTCATGGCTTACATCTTTTATTTTTTGCATTGATAGGCGAAGGCAGGCGGCAGGTTTCTCCAGACGGTTTTGGTCTTGCTGATCTTTGAGAAGTGTGTTTCGAGTTCCTTGCGGAAGGCGCGAGCTTTGGGAAGCAGGTGAATCCCTCCGTAGGCGAAGGTGACGAAGTAGCCTTTGGGTGAGAGCTTTTCCGAAACCTGATTCAGTACCTGTTCCTGGAGGGGGCCAGGGAATGCAGCCCAAGGCAATCCGGAGATGACGACGTCGACCTCTTCCAGATTTCTCTCCTGAAGCAGGGAGCCCAGATCAGCCGCGTCACCTTCGATAATTTCGGTCAAGGCGGTCAGGTCACCGCTCTTCTGAAGCTCTTCAGCAAAGAGGGGATTCTTTTCAATAGCCAGAAAGCGGCAGGGTTCAGGGATCCGCTTCATGATCTCGCGGGTGAAGACACCGGTTCCAGGTCCCAATTCGACCACGGTTTTGGCCTGGGTCAGAGAGATCCCATCGAGCATACGCGCAGCCAATGCGGAGCCGCTCGGAGCGACCGCTCCGATCAGCCCGGGGTTGGCCAGGTATTCACCCAGAAATTTGACTTTTGCAGAGAGCATCGAGTCCTTCTTCGGGAAAAGAAAATCAGTCAAATGGGTCCCGGATACTGCGAGCCCAAGAGTCGATCATGCCACAGAACATGAAATTTGTCGAGGTCAGGACCCCTCCTGTATGGAGAGCATTCCGAGTGTAGACTCCTTTTCAGGAAAAAAGGGGCGGAATCGCCCGGATTGTGGAAATGAGGGCGGCTTGAAACCATCAGTGGGCTGGATTGGAACAGGAGTCATGGGGAAGTCGATGGCTTCCCACCTGTTGGAGGCCGGATATACCGTGGGCATTTATACCCGCACGGAAAGCAAGGCCAGAGATCTGCTGGATTCGGGGGCGAAATGGCATGACAGCCCGCGGGAACTGGCGGCCCAGCATGATGTCGTCATCTCCATCGTCGGCTACCCGGACGATGTCGAAGAGATCTTTACCGGCGACAGGGGAGTGCTTTCCGACACAAAAGAAAATCGAAAGTGCCGTCTCGCCATCGATATGACCACCAGTCAGCCTTCACTCGCACGCTCTCTTCATGAAAAGGGTGATGGGGCCGGTGTCACCTTTCTGGATGCTCCAGTCTCCGGCGGTGACGTGGGAGCACGCAATGGAACTCTCAGCATCATGGTGGGGGGCGATGAAGATGCCTTTCAGGAAGCCCTTCCCATCCTTGAAGTGTTGGGGGGAGAGATTCATCTGCAAGGTGGCCCGGGTGCGGGGCAGCATACGAAGATGGTCAATCAGACCATCATTGCCAGCACCATGATCGGCATGTGTGAAGGATTGGTCTACGCCAGAAAATCAGGGCTCGATCCTGCAAAGGTATTGGAAAGCGTTTCCGGGGGAGCCGCAGGGTCCTGGTCGCTGACGAATCTGGCCCCGCGTATTCTTCGTGAGGACTTTGATCCCGGATTCTTCGTTGAGCACTTCGTCAAGGATATGGAGATCGCTCTTTCCGAATGTGAAAGCATGGGGATCCGATTGCCTGGACTTCAGCTGGCGAGAGAGCTCTACGGGGAAGTGATGAAATCCGGGGGAGCAAAGCTGGGAACTCAGGCCCTGTATTCGGCTGTTGACCGCCTTAGCGATCGATCAAAGGAATAGGGATCGGGTCGTGACGGAGAATAGTTCCACTGCTTCTGAAGCACTCGTAGCTGACCTCCAGATGGAGGCAGAGGAGATCCTGTCCGAAGTTCTGGAACGTTTTCCCAAATATCGGGATCGACTGGAGGGGACGACGGTTCGACTGAGTGGTCGTTTGACAAGCAGTGCAGGCAATGCCTGTCCCCAACGCCGACAGATCGGTCTCAGTCTTCCCATTTTCAGTCTGACCGAGAATCGCGGCGAGTATCGGAATACAGTCTTACACGAACTGGCCCACATCATTGCCGGTTCCCGGGTTCAGGCTCATGGGCCTGAATGGAAAACGATTTTTCTCGAACTGGGTGGCAATGGAAAAAGAACCCATCAGATGCGGGCGAGGGGGCGCCATCGACGTCACCTGGTCCAGTGTGAGAAGTGCAACGAATCCCTTGAAGTCAGCACGCGGCTGAAAAATTCCATCGCCAAGGGCAAGCGGGATTACCTTCACGTGGGCTGTGGCGGAATTCTGATTTGCCACGATGAAACTGTCGCAGAGACTGGCGGAGAAGGGGAGACCGCAAAGCCAGCCACAGGCTGGATCGAGGAGCTCTCGAAAAAGTGGCGTCAGGGAACCTTATTCCGCTTCTTCAGCGATACCTAAAAGGGAAGATCGTCGTCCTCTTTGGAGTCGTCTTTTTTCTTTTTGCGCGGTTTCGGAGTGCGCTTGGAGAAGTCGTGGGTCGACGGATACTTTTTCCAGCGCTGGGCCATGGAAATCAATTCCACCGCATCGAGAGTCTTGTTTT
>JAPOLY010000052.1 GCA_029976805.1 bacterium | reverse complement strand
TCATTGAGCGCCGCGTAAGTCATGAAGACATCCGAGGGGAACGGTACCGAGAATGCACCGGTCGAGAACTCGGCTTCGGTTGGCGGTGGCAAGACACGGTCGTTGTTACAGCCGACGAGGGTGAGAACGACGATCGCCATCAACATTTGGATGGAAGATTGAAATTTGTTCACGAACATCTCTCGATTCACATGAGTGTAAAAATGAATCTGCTTCCCGCAGTCATCCGGGAGAAGAAATCACCGAATCAAAATCCCGAATCAGGCACCGGATCGAATGACGGACCGAACAACGAATCAAACAACGAATCGACAGTGGCGGGCCCCCCCGCTTCAGTCACTGATTCATCGCACTGATCCATGGCACTGATCCGCACCGGGTTTCCCATCAGGAATTCGGCGGATAACCCCCTTGGACGCACACCATGGTCTAATTCACCAGAGGCTTCTTGTCAATCGGTGAAGGCCCCATAAAGGTCGATCCACGCATGTAAATACCGGTCCTGAGCCGCCTGCATTTTCAGCGAATCCTCTTCATTCAGATCGTCATACCCCGTCAGGTGCAACAGGCCATGGATCACATACAAATGGAGCTCTGAGAGGGGTGTTGTTCCGTGATCCCCCGCTTGCCGCAGGGCCGCTCCGGAGGAGATGACGATTTCCCCCTCCAGGGGCCGAGAATCATCCTCACTGAAGGGAAAAGTGATCACATCCGTGGGGGTCGGATCATCGAGAAACTCGCCGTGAAGCTGGGCGATCCGTTCGTCATCGACGAAACAGATGCTGATCTCCCCGCTTCGCTCCTCCCTTTCGAGGACGAAGCGAACCAGTCGCTCAACCCGATCGGCATCGACGGGCAGGGCCTCCTGCAAATTTTCGACATGAACCAGAATCTCCGGGAAAGAATCGGCCGAGGTCATCGACGACGGGCCGTGACCGAAGCAGCGGTGGAGTTTTCTTCGCCAGAATCCCCCGAACCTTTGGCCCCGTTCTCACCCGAGTCCTGCTGCTGGGCGACCGCATCTCCCGGATATTTGACACGGCCATGATGAATCGCCGAGAGGACTCTCACGAAGGCATCCTCGATGCCGTGGAGGTCACTCATCGTCAAATCACATTCGTCCAATTGTCCGTCACCGGTGCGTGCCTGAATGATATTGCGGACATGCTGCCTGACCCGTGCGGGGGTCGGATCGGAGAGGGTTCTCGAGGAGGCCTCGACACCGTCTGCCAGCATCAGGATTCCCGCCTCACGGAAGGTGGGCTTCGGTCCAGGATAGCGGAACGCCTCGCGGGTCCGATCCGCCTCTTCCTCATCGACCTGTTGTGCTTTTTTGTGGAAGAAAAATTCCACGACGGAAGTTCCGTGGTGCATCGGAATCATGTCGACGATCGGTTTAGGAAGGCGCTCTTCCTCGGCGATGCTCTTGCCGTCCTTGACGTGAGCGATGACCACCAGTCGCGACATCTCCGGAGACAGGCGGTCGTGGACGTTGTCCCCGCCCTGCATATTCTCGACGAAATACCCCGGTTTGTTCATCTTGCCGATGTCGTGATACAGCGCCCCGACCCGGCACAGAAGGCCATCCGCACCGATGGTGTTGGCCGCTTCCTCTGCGAGCTGGCCGACCATCAGTGAATGCTGGAATGATCCGGGTGCAAGCAGGGAGAACTCATTGAGGAGAGGCCGATGGGTATCCGCCAATTCGACGAGGCGGATCTCGGTCAGCACATCGAACCAGCGTTCCATGAAGGGCAGTGCACTGGTAATCAGTACCCCTGCAGAAATGCCCCCCACCAGACTCCACATCGCATCCTGCAGTGGGAGGGTTACCACAAAGGCAGTCACGTCGAGATCACGGAATGCCAGCGGCTCAAGAAGCAAATTGCCGATGGCTTGGGTCAGTCCCGCCAAAAATCCGACGGTCAGGATGCGGGTTCTTGTTCTGACCTTCTGCACTCCCTGGACCGCCACAAGAATTCCGAGGAATTGGGCCAGGCCCATCGCCACGGCATCGATTTGCGGCTGTCTCTCGAGAACCATCAACACCGTGAAGACCACTGCCGCCGCGGCGATCAAAATTGCCTGGGCAGGTTTCAACAGGAATCCGAGGACCATTCCCAACAGGGGAACCGGCAACAGCATCACTGAAACAGTCGGGTCTTGCAGGATGATCCAGTTGGCGATCAGGAAACCGGACAGAAGCATGAAGGATCGACCCAGTGGCCAACTGGAATCGGTATTCAGGGTACGGCTCAAGAGCAGTGATCCCACGTGGATGAGCAGAACGACCGCCACCAACTCGATCCAGCGGCCGACTCCGGGGTCACTCAGCAGATCCTGACCCGGGGAAATCCAGCCGATCAGGAAGGTGACCAGCAACACCTGAAAGGAGAGCAGAAGGATCTGCATCCAGCGGCGGTGCTGGGCCTCCTCGGAAGAGAGTTGCCCGGTGCGGGTCTGTCTCTTGCCGAAGGAGAGACGTTGCCAGCTCTTCGTCGAGGATCTTCCTCTGGAGGAACTCATCGGAGCGACCTCACCCAATTCCTTCCAACTCCGGGTCACGCCCGATTGGCGTGCCTCGGCTCGCAGGGTCAGACCCTGTTCCCCTATTGTCGGAGGAAACGGCCATTCTGTCCAAGGGAAGCGAGGCCGGAAACGGCCCAAAACGCCGCTTTTCAGAGGTAAGTCTATTAAAATAAATGACTTAAGAAATCAGGAGGTTCCGCCCTCGTGGCGCTCGTAGGCCTTGACGATGCGGGTCACCAGAGGGTTTCTGACGATATCTGCCGCCTCCAGCTCAACCCAGGAAATCCCCTTCACCGAGCCCAGGACCCGCTTGGCGTGGAGGAGGCCCGAAGGCTGCCCCTTGGGCAGGTCGAGCTGGGTCGGATCCCCGGTGACGACGATGCGCGACCGTGCACCCATCCGGGTGAGGAACATCTTCATCTGGGCCGTGGTCGTGTTCTGGGCCTCGTCCAGAATGATGAAGGCATTGTTGAGGGTGCGACCACGCATGTAGGCGAGGGGCACCACCTCGATGATTTCCCGGTCGCTGTAGCGACGGACCTGATCGTAATCGAGCATCTCGTGAAGGGCATCATAGAGAGGGCGCAGGTAAGGGTTGACCTTCTGCTGGAAATCACCGGGAAGAAAGCCGAGTTTTTCCCCCGCTTCCACCGCCGGGCGACTGAGGATCAGCTTGCGAACTTCACCCGCCTTGAGGGCTTCGACAGCAGCCTTGACTGCGAGATAGGTTTTTCCCGTTCCCGCCGGGCCGAGTGACATGACGATGTCGTGCTTCTCCAGGGCTTCCAGATATCGGGCTTGTCCGGGGGTACGGGCAATCTTTTGCAGACTTCCCCGAGGTAAACCCTGAGGAGCATCCCCCTCCGCCGTCGTTGAATCCTCGAACAGATCCCCCTCGACGGAAGCCATCGAATCGCCATCGCGAAACTTTTGCAGTGCGGTATCGAGGATTTCCTCGGGGGATTTTCCTCCCCCTTTTCGATGCGCCGTCAGCATCGCCTCGACGGCGATGCGCGCCTGCTCCACTCGATCCGCATCGCCATCGAGATCGAGACGTCGTCCACGAGCAACAGCCTGAACCCCAAAGCCATCACGGATCATGCGCAACTGGATATCCCGAATGCCCAGAATCTCCTGGGCTTCGTCGTCATTCTCGAAATCAAAGGATACAGACACGCGGGCCTCCTCGATCAGCCATGAAGCAGAGTTCTCAGCCAGACGATCAAGGGGATCGCCAGAATGAGGCTGTCCATCATATCGAGCATTCCCCCCAAACCGGGAATGGTCTCCCCTGAATTTTTTGCACCCGCGGCCCTTTTGAACGCCGATTCCTGCAGATCGGTGAGCTGACCCGCCACCGCAGCCAGAATCCCGAAAAAGATGGCCTGCGAAACGGGAAAGGTCTCATGCTGAAGAATCAGGGAGTAGGCCACACCCAAGAGGCAGGCGGCACCGATGGCTCCCAGCAATCCCTCGACGGTTTTTCGGGGACTCACCGGATGCAGGGGCGTTTTGCCAAAGGGTCGCCCGATCAGATAGGCGCCGGTATCGGAGCCCTTGATCATGATGAGGGCACAGAGGAACAAATGAGCCCCCAGCGGATCCTCGGAAACCATGACGCAGGCGAGAACCGGAGTGACCAACCACTGGGAAACCAACAGTGCATGAAGCGCCCCACGCCAGCGTGCTTTGGGTATGGAGGGAACCGCTTCCGTGATCACCGGTGCAAGGAAGAGGGGTAAACCCAACATCCACGCCAGCGGAATCCCGTCTTCAAACCCGAGAGCACTTCGGTAAGTCGGAACGGACCACAGCAAAAAGGTGCCACCAAAGAACAAGACTCCCAGGACTCTGTCACTGACTCTGGGGGTTCCCAACTTGATGCCCTCGAGAAGTGCACCGGTACCAAAGAGAAGAGCGAGAAGGGTCAGCCCCCAGCCCTCTCCCCCTGCCCAGAGGTCGAGACTGATGACCAGAATCACCCCCAGTGAAATGGGAAGTCCCCAACGCAGTCGTGCCCCAAGCCCCTTCATTGTGCCTCCGAATCCCACGCCGGCAGGCGACCGAAGCGACGGGTTCTGCGAGAGTACTGATCGAGAGCCTGATCCAGATCTGCCTCGGTAAAGTCAGGCCACAGAACCGGAGAAAAGTGCAGCTCGGCATAACTGGTTTGCCAGGGCAGAAAATTGGACAGGCGAATTTCGCCACCCGATCGGATCAGAAGATCGACATCCGGCATCTCCGGCTCGTAAAGACAGTCTTTCAGTTGGGTTCCTGATGCGGAATTTTGCAGACGGGTTACCGCATCATTCAACTCTGCCCGCCCGCCGTAGTTGATGGCGAGCCTCAGGACCAGATCACGGTTCTGCTTTGTCAGGGCGACCGTCTCTTCGAGCAACTTTCCGGTTTCCTCAGGAAGCTCTGCGGTTCTTCCAATCACCCGAAAACAGATTCCCAGCCGATCCAGCTCTTCCCGTTCGGAGCGCAGGTAACGTGCCAGCAGATCGAGGAGAAAATCGACCTCTTCACGGGGACGCTCAAGGTAATTTTCGGTCGACAGTGCGTAGCAGGTCATTTGGGAAATCCCGCGCTCCCTGACCCAGCGTGTCATGTCCCGCAACACTTCTGCCCCGCGGGCATGGCCTTCCGCCCGCGACCGATTCTGGCGATTGGCCCAACGGCCATTGCCATCCATGATCACCGCCAGGTGCTCTGGCGAATCATGGGGCGAGGAAACACCCGCTTCTTCTGCCGCAGGGTTGCCCCCTGCGTCTGCCGGAGTCTCCTCACGGGTCAAGCGAGCTCTCCTTCAGCGGTGAAGGGTTTGAAGAGGCAAACTTCATCCCGACGCTTGCCGGTTGAAAGGATGGAAACAGGAATTCCCGTCTCCTTTTCCAGAAGATCCATGAACGGCTGCATGCTCTGTTCATTAACCACATCCCAACCGGGCCAATTCTCGACCACCGGCTCGATGCCTTCGAGATCGTCGGTTCCACCGGGATAGGTGTGAAGGATCTCATCTCCCCTGCGATAGGCGGTGACCACCGGAACAGTTTCCCGTCCATTGAGAACATCCGCCTTCGTCAGTGCGTAACTGTCGAGGTCATTCAATTCCGCGGCGAATCGCAGGGCAGGAATATCGAGCCAACCGACTCTTCTGGGACGACCGGTCGTCGTTCCAAACTCCCCGCCTGCTTCGCGAAGTTCTTCCGCTTCGGTCCCATGTATCTCGGAAGGAAAAGGACCTTCGCCCACACGGGTGCAATACGCCTTGGTCACCCCTACCACGTGATCCACCTTGCGCGGGGAGAATCCGCTGCCGGTTCCCACACCGAGGAAAGAGGGGCTGGAAGATGTGACAAAGGGGTAAGTACCGAAATCGATATCCAGCATGCACCCCTGCGCCCCCTCAAAGAGGAGTGTCTGACCCTCGTTGTGCATGGCATTGAGGAGTTGGCGGGTATCGACGATCTGTCCCTGGAGACGGTCACGCAGACGGGTGCAGATCTCAACCGCGGTTGCGACCCCTTCCTCGGTGCCTCCCAGTGACTGGCGACGCTCCTCAAGAAGAATCGGCAACTGCTCCTCGACAAATCCAGGACGGATCAGATCTCCCATCCTGACGCCGGTGCGTGCGAACTTGTCCTGATAGGCGGGACCGATTCCTCGCAGGGTCGTCCCGATGGGACTGGTCGCTTTCTCTTCCGTCACCTTCTCAATCGCCCCGTGATGGGGCAGCACCACGTGGGCGCTGTCGGAGATGCGAATCTGCTGAATCGCCTCCTCGGGAAGGGACTCGACTTCCTCAAGCAACTTTTTGGGTTCGATGACCATGCCGTTGCCGAGGATCGCCAGGATCCCCCCATGCAGCACACCCATCGGCAGGTGATGGAGGACATGTTTGACATCGCCGATGTACACCGTATGACCGGCGTTGGCGCCACCCTGGTATCGGACCACGGCTGCGACATCTTTTGCGAGAACATCGACAATCTTGCCTTTGCCCTCGTCACCCCAATTCAATCCGACCACGCAGACATGCCGCATGTTGATGACTCCCGTCTATCGTGCCCCGCTGGCATTGTCCCGGGTGATCTCGGTACGTCCACCCATGTAAGGAACGAGAACCTCGGGGATCCGGATCGAACCGTCTTCCCGCTGATGATTCTCGAGAATGGCGATCAGAACTCTCGGAGTCGCAATCGCCGTATTGTTGAGGGTGTGGCAGTAATGGACTTTGCCATCCTTGCCCCGGTACCGCAGATTCATTCTCCGCGACTGGTAATCATAGAAACGGGAAGCGGAGTGGGTTTCGCCCCAGCCCCTCGATGGCATCCACGCCTCGATGTCAAATTTTCTGACCTGTCCCATACCCAGATCCCCGGTGCAAACATCGACAACTCGATAGGGGATTTCCATCGCCTGGAGAATCTCTTCCGCATTGTCACGGATGAAATCGTGGTGAGTGATGGACTCTTCCACATCCGACTTGGCGATGATGACCTGCTCCACCTTGTTGAACTGATGAATGCGGTAAAGACCCCGTGTATCCCGGCCTGCGGCTCCCGCTTCCCGGCGATAACAAGTGGACCAGCCACAGTACTTCAACGGCAAATCATCCTCTTCGAGGATTTCATCGGAGTGATAGGCGGTCACCGGAACTTCACTGGTTCCGGTGAGGTACAGGTGATCTTTGGGAATCTCGTAGGTCTGTTCCTCACCCCCCGGAAAATACGCAGTTCCGAAGAGCGGTTCGTACTTGACCATCGTCGGCACCATCATCGGGACGAAACCCCTATCGACGACATGGTCGAGGGCAAATCGAAGGACTGCTATTTCCAGCAGTGCTCCTGCTCCCTTGAGAATGTAGGTCTGCGAACCAGCCAACTTGGACGCTCTGGGGAAATCGACGATGTCGAGATCTTGAGCCAGTTCCACGTGATCCTTCGGCTCGAAATCGAACTGGGGAATCTCTCCAACGACACGCAATTCCACGTTGCCACTGTCGTCGGGTCCAAGGGGAACTTCGGGGGCAGCAGGCATCGGGATTCCCGACTGCAACTCTTCCACTTCGGTGACCACCTCGCGGAGTTCATCCCCGAGTGTCTTGATTCGATCGGAGACCTCGGCCATACGCTGGATCGCTTCCTGTTTGGCATCTCCATCCAGGGTGGCGATCTCCTTGCCGGCGTTCTTTTGGTCGTGACGCAATGTTTCCTGCTCTGTCAGCAGAACCTTGCGCTGATCATCGAGGGCGATCAGCCGATCGAGGTCGACCTGAAAACCCTTGTCTTCCGCACCCTTGCGAACCGCTTCGAGCTCCGCACGGATGTACTTGATATCGAGCATGGTACCTCTTTGATTTGCGGCAATGGGAAACCGGAATGGTATCCCCCGATCGATCGACGATAGAGGATAGTCGCCAACCGGGGCCGCTTCAATCGAGGCAGGTCAGGGAGTTTCAGAGTTTCCGAGGGCGAGCTCGACAGCCTCTCGCCCGAGACCGCTCCATTCGGCCAAATCGGTGCTCGCCTGCTCCAGCAGGCTCTCCTCAGGCTTACTCGCTCCCAGCAGGGCGGGAAGCAGCATTTCGAGAGCAGCCCTCGGGGCTCCCCCCCGGGCCAGAGCCCTGGCTTCAGAAAGGGTCCTGTCGAGGCGTGCATCGGCCCAGCGATCAGCCAGATCCTCTATTTCGGCAGGGAGTCTGGCCAACAGTCGTCGATGAACCGTTTCCACCTCAAATCTGCTGACCGGCATCTGAATCCCCTCGCCGACCACCGGCTGAAGGGTTTCAGAGATCTCGACTGCCGTTCTGATCTCACGACCATCCTCCTGAAAGAGAGTGACCGGACAGGAGAGAGTGACGCGGACCGACCTTTGCCGGGGATCTTCCTGTAGCTCTTCCCAGACCAATCTGGATCTCCTCGCAGGACGGTCTGCCAGTCTTTCACCCAGCCTTTGGGCTTCCAGCACGTGGAACTGGAGTCTTTCCCGAATCATCGGTGCCTCCGTCGGATGGCATTCGAGCCAGCGTCCGTTGAGCTGAACGATGGAATCAACCAGATCTACCCAACGTTTGGCGTCTGCCAGATGACCCGGTGATCGCGACCAGAATCGACCTACCGGTTCCAGATCCAGGGGAACCGAATCGGGGTGCTCGATGGTAACTTCTGAAAGTTGGGGGGCCCCAACGAGAAGCTGCGAATCTCTACTGGAGATCTCCCGGGGTCTCATTCCCGGCTCCAGAATTTCTGGACGAAGCGGTTGAACCAGTTGCTCGCGCAACCCTCCCAGATTGACCGGGGCCTCTTCCTCTTCCATCGCCAGTCGGGCCAGCTGCAACAGCGCATGGCTGCGGCGCTCCATATCGAGGTTGTGTCGGGCGAGGCCACGCAGTTTTTCGACGGCCCATTGATGGGCCTCATCGCTCTCTGAACTTCCTGCTCCCAGGGCATTCAGTCGCTGACAGGCATCGAGAACACGGGCGACCACCCCCTCCGCCTTGGCTTCAGAGATCATCGAATGCAAGTCACCGGAAGCGGCCTTCACAAGATCCGCGACCCGCTCCTCAACGGAGACCTCCAGCCAGGGAAGTAACTTCCGCTGACGCAACAGATCACCGGCACTCTGGATCTCATCCCACTGAAAGGCGTTTTCCAGATCACGGAGCCAACGATCCGTCTTCAGTCGACATTGAACCCGGTGTCGCCAGTGCGAGCGTACCTTCTGTGCCTGATCAGGCAGAGGCATGCCCGTGACAGTGCAGATCAGCAGTAATCGATCGAGGCGTGGATGAAATTCCTGTAACAGATCCCCTTTTCCCGGTGAGTCGAGAACACTCAGGCGATCCTGCAGGTGACGCCAGGCCCGATCACGGATGACGGGGAAGATGGGAGTCCCTGCCTGGACTCCATCGAGTTCCATCCAAAAGGTGGCAGCGGTACGCAGGTCTTCTGGAAGTTCCAGATACCTTTTGAGTGCTTCTTCCCAATCGGATTCATTCCATGATTTCTGCAGTCTCTCCAGTTGGCCGAGTGGATCAGTCCCCATGGGGTTACGGGCAACCCCGGCTGGATTCGAGTCATCTGCCAGCACTTCAGGAGCTGCGACCACCGGCAACGATGGGTCCACTGCTCCGCCCCATGGAAGAATGAGGGGGCTGATCAGAATGCAGAATTGAATCGGCAACGAGAGACTCAGCAATAGTCCTCCGGAAAAGCACCCAACCGTCAGGGGAATCAAGCGCTGGATTCCCCCTGGGGCCGGCCACTCCGGACCCCGAGAAGAATACCATCTCCGGGCCATGTCGGCCGATGGCGAAAGGAGGCCCTGTGAGGCTGATCAGCGGCTGTAACGGCCTCTGCCGGCGAGAGAGAGGGAAGCCTCCAGCAATCGGTCAGGCCCCAGATCGGTCCAGCGTGGATCCAGTGCCTCGATGGCCAGAGTCATCATTTCCAGACCCCGTCCGGCAACGGGTCCCGGAGCTTTTGCCCCACCGATCACTTTGGGAGCGATGAGCACTTCACAGCGATCCACTTTGCCCGCGTCAAAGAAGTGACCGATGGTCACGGCCCCCCCTTCCACCAGCAAGCTCTGGATGCCACGGTCACCCAACTTTCGCAGCAGGTCATCGATGTCGATCTGTGATGCGGAACCGGATTTTCGATGCGCGGGGACTGCAAGTACTTCGACTTTCTCGGGAAGAAAATCGGGAGCACTTTTACCCTCTTGAACCACGAGCAGGACAGCTCCGCTGTCATGCAGCAGTTGGCGATCCGCGGAGATTCTTGCTCCCGGGTCGATGACCACCCTCAACGGATCCTTCATTCCTTCGGTTCTTGAGGTCAACTGGGGGTCGTCCGCTTCGACGGTGCCAATCCCCACGAGAATCGCACCATGATGTCCCCGTCGCTCGCGAGTCCATCGGCGTGTCTCCTCGGAGGTGATCCATTTCGAATCACCGGTGGCGGAAGCGATGCGTCCATCAAGGGTCATGGCCCACTTGGCTGTCACCAGGGGTCGTCCCCTTTGGGTATGGCACAGATAGGGAGCCAGGAGTCGTGCACCCTCGGCTTCGAGAACTCCCCCGATGACTTCGACACCCGCAGCCTCCAGTTGCTGCAAACCCCTGCCACGGGTGACCGGGTGGGGATCCGGATGGCTGTAGATCACTCGTCCAACCCCGGCATCGATGATGGCTTGAGAACAGGGAGGAGTTTTTCCTTCATGACCGCAAGGTTCCAGAGTGACAATCATCGTTGATCCCCGGGTTTCGATTCCTGAGGATCGTGCAGCAGCCAGACAGGCGGCTTCTGCATGGGGGCCGCCATACTGGGCATGCCAGCCTTCTGCGACCTGCAACTCATCATTGATGAGAATTGCGCCCACCGGTGGATTGGGGGCCACACGACCGATCCCCCTGCGTGCCAACTCGAATGCGGCAGACATCAGCGGTTCGTGAATCTCGGCATCTCCCGGAATCATCGACTCTAGGACCTCATCTCGGGGGGAAGGATCGGTGTCTCGGAAGGGCCTTCCACCCGCTTGCCATAAAGTGTTGCTGCTGAGGTCCGATCCACTTCGACAACCACAAATGAACCCGGCTTCTCGTCGTCATTGGCAGGCCAAATCACGGTACGATGATCGCGGGCGCGCCCCGCCCAACGGGTGTCATCCGATTTGGATGTCCCTTCTGCAATCACCTCGACTTTTCGCCCGAGGAATCGCTCGTTACGGGATTTTCCACTCTTGCCCAAAGCCTCCAACAGCGCATGATTGCGCTCCTTCTTGATCTCCAGATCGATGTCATCCTGAAGATGATCGGCACTGACCGTTCCCGGTCTTGGTGAATACTGGAAAACATAACCGTGATCGAATCCGACTTCCTCCACGAGAGTCAGACTGTCTTCAAACTCTGCATCCGTCTCACCTGGAAATCCGACGATGAAATCGGTCGCCAGGGTGATATCCGGCATCTTTTCGCGAAGACGTTCGATACTCTGAAGATAGAAACTGCGGTCATAGGTCCGTTTCATTCGGGCGAGCATCGAATCACTGCCCGATTGCACCGGCAAGTGCAGGTAATTCATCACCTTTGAGCAATCGGCCATCGCCTGGATCAATTTCGGTCGCATGAAACGGGGATGGGAAGTGATGAAGTGGCACCGATGAATGCCATCGATCTCTTCAACACCCCGCAAAAGGGTATCGAGACCGATACCCGCCCCCAGGCGCTTACCGTAAGAGTTGACAGTCTGACCGAGAAAGGTGATCTCCTTGACGCCTTCATCTGCCAATCGGCGAACCTCATCCAGGATCACCTCCGGGGGTCTGGAGACTTCCTTGCCCCGGGTCGTTGGCACGATGCAATAGGTGCACACCATGTCACAACCGCGCATCACTGAGACGTAGGCGTGCCACGGTTGAGGCCCCAGATTCCGCTGACGGACAAACTCGAGGGGAGAATCCATGTCGGTGGCCAACAGGCTCGTCGACTCACCTCTGGCTTCGTCGATGAGATCGGGCAGGCGGTCGAATTCCCGGGTACCGATGATCAGGTCGATCCACGGTGCCCGATCGGAGAGTTCCTCTTGCTTGTGCTGGGCGACGCAACCAGTCAGCCCGAGAATCAGGTCCGGCTCTTCCATCTTGCGGCGCTTGAAACTGGTCATTCGCATGACCGCCCGCTCTTCCGCACGTTCCCGAACGGAGCAGGTGTTGTAAAGGATGACCCCCGCTTCTGCCGGATCGTGAACCAACTGATAACCACGCTGCATCATGCCCTCGAGCATCAGCTCCGCGTCCAGTTTGTTCATCTGACAACCGAAGACCTCGAAGTAAACCCTCCGGGACTTCGGGACCACTTCATCAGTGGCAACAGTTTGCATCGAGTAAGTCGGCTTCAAGGTTCCTCTATTCTTCCCCGATGGTAGGAATTGGGACGCCTTCGGTCAACTGGACCCGAAGAAGATGGAGATCGGAGACAGCGAGACAACGAAGCTGCCCGAATTGGGTCAATTCTTCACTGCCAGGGCGAGAGATAGCCGAAGAGAATCCTCGACAACAGAAAAGCGGACAACAGGCCACAGCCGATGGCAAAGCCGTTCATTCCGGAGATGGCAAAGAGGGCAGAGGCAACGATCAGGGCGGAGGCCACTCCCCCCTCGACCAGCCTGCGACTGGCTCCCTCAATTCTGCGTGAGAGACGATCCAGTCCGGTGATCTCCGATTCGACACGGATTCTCCCCCGGGTTGCCCGCCTGAGAGCTTCCGTCAGCAGTGCCGGAGCCTCACCCAGAGCTTCCAGATTTTCAACCGTCTGATCGGTCAGGCGTCGGACCCACTCGTCCGGAGCACTCTTTTCACGCACCAACTCCCGCAACATCGGCTCCAGTTCGGAAGCCATATCAAAATCCGGGTCGTACTTCTCGACGATGCCCTCAAGCAAAACCAAAGCCCGGGTCATCCGCACAAAGCCGGGAGCGATTTCAATCCGATGCTCGGTGGCGATTTGCAAGATGCTCTTGAGCAATGCCGGCAGATCGACCTGAGCCAATGGAAGTCCCAGATAGGGATCCAAATGATGGGCGATGGACTGGGTCAGTGCAAAGGAGTTGGCTTCCCCGTGACAGTGGCCTACATGGATCACCTGTCGAGCCAACTCTTCATAGTCTCGTTCGACCAGGGCCTTGAGCATTCGGGAAAGTCTCCAGCGCAGATCACTGGTCAAGATTCCAGTCATGCCAAAATCGATCCAGCCGATTCTCCCGTCATCGAGCCAGATGATATTGGATGGATGGGGGTCAGCATGGAAATGGCCATGACGGAACATCATGGTGAACAGGGATCGGGAACAGAGTCGCACCAGATCCTGACGGCGCGGATCACTCGTCTCCATCTTCCCCGCAGGAATTCCATCAAACCAATCCATCACCAGTACTTCACCGGTACACAGATCGGCGATCGTTTCCGGAATTGCGACCGAAGGGTCCTCCTCAAAGAAGTCCCGAATCCTGTCGATGGAGTTTTTCTCCATGAAGAAATTCAGTTCCCCCTCGAGAGCGTGATGCAGTTCACGCACCACCGCCACGGGATCGAAGCCCCCGGATTCCGGTTGGCGAGAGAGGGCTTCGGCAAACTGGTCGAGAAGTCCGAGATCGCGTTCGATCAGTTTCTCGATCCCGGGTTTGCGCACTTTGACGGCCACACTGCGTCCATCGAGGGTGATCGCCTTGTACACCTGCGCAATCGAAGCACTGGCGACCGGTATCTCCTCAAACTGGCGGAACAGTTGCCGAATCTCTCCACCGAGACTCTTTTCGATCACCGGTTTGACTTCATCGAAGGAAACCGGATCGACGTCATCCCTCAGCCGCTCCATCTCGGAGACCAGATCCTCTGGGAAAATATCGGGGCGACTGGCGATCAATTGACCCAGTTTGATGTAGATCGGTCCCAGTTCCTGAAAAGCAAGACGCAATCGGCCGGCAAAGGGGATGTGGGGATTTTCAAAACCGAAAAGCCGGGTGCCGAGACCCGCCCCCAGTCTTGTCGACAGATCCTTGAGTCCATGGCGTGCCAGCACCCAGGAGATATCCCTGAGCCGGGGAAGGTTTCTCAGGGTCTGCAGCGGTTTGACCACAATCCCACCTCACTCAAAACTTCGCTGGCTGATTTGCTCTTCAAGGTGTTCGATACGCCGGCGCAGTTGATCCACTTCCTCGCGGCTCGCCGGGGCCATGGTTGACCACTTCTCGAAGAGGGCCTGGATCATGGGTGATTCATGCAAGCGCTGACCGGATTCGGAAACGGGTTCGTCCTTCAGGGATTCCGCGGTGTTAGAGGCTTTTTTCTTCCAGGCCTCGAGGACCTTCTCTCCCTGCTCACGGGAAAGGGTGCCCTCTTCCACGAGATCATCGACGGTTGCCATCATTTGGGCACGGGCCTTGTTGAGGGAAACAAGGATTTCATTCCCCATTTCAATCCACTTATTGACATCGTTCATGACTTCACTCCCGGCAACCTGGAAAGCGGTATGTTCAGCGGCAGGCGGAGAGGCATCGTAGCGGAAGGGAGGCTCAGGATCGACGAGCAGATCAAGGGAGAAGGGGTAAAAAAAGGAGAAGGGGTAAAAAAATAGGGAGCCCGTTGAGAATCAACGGACTCCGCGGGAAAGGGGGGGAGTGCAAGTTTTGGAGCCTGGTCACCCAGCGGGGTTCCGCGGCTCACAAGGACTATGGCAACCCCCGTGCCAATCAGCGCGAAGTCGAAAAAAATGTCATATCCTTCATTAAATAAAGGGCTTACAGAAAACACCCCAAGTCATGTCCGACAGCAGTGGCAGGGCAGATTTTACCGACCGGGAAGGGATTGCCGGAAAGGGTTTCTCAGGCGCCGGAAGTGGGCCCTCTGCCCGCATCGAGTATCTCTCCAAGAATCTTCAGGGAGACCTTCAGCTCTTCCTCGGGGGCACCAAAACCGATGCGGACATGGTTCGGTTCCCCAAAGAACCGTCCCGGTGTCACGTTGAGATCATGTTCCATGCACAGTTCCCGGAAATGATCACCATCCCTGGCCACCGACGATGGAATCCTCGGAAAGCAGATCAGCCCCCCACTCGGCTCGACCAACGGCAAATCATGATTCTTCAACCACTCTGAAAACTGGGTCCAGCCCCGTCTGGAAATCCTTCGGCCTCTCGCAGCCAATACATCCAAATGGTCCATCGCTACTCTCGCCACTTGATCGGTGAGACATGAAGTGTGCAGCGTCGTCGAATCAAAGATCCTTCGAGCCTGATCCGCCAGTTGAGGGCTGCCACACCCCCAGCCAAATCGGACTTGAGACAACCCATGAACCTTGTTCAATCCCCAAACGCTGACGATTTTGGGATGACGCAAACAGATCGGCCCCGGATCAGGATCAAGGAAAGGCCGGTACATCTCATCGATGATCACTGGGCAACCGGTCTTCTCGACGACTTCAACAAGGCCAGTAATCTCTTCTTCACCGAGAGAGACCCCGGAAGGATTGTGAAGGTGTGTCAACAGAACAAGGTCTGCTTTTTCGGCCTCGATCTTTTGCTGCAACTCCGCGATATCGAGACGGTAATTTTCCTCAAACCGTCTCTGGATGGGAACCTTGCGCACCCCCAACAGGGAGAGAGCATCGAGGAGGGGTAGATATCCCGGACTCTCATGAACCACCGTCCCCCCCTGCGGAACCATCGACGCAGCAAAACAGAAGTGCGCATGAGAGGCGCTGGCTCCTAAAACGATTCCATCGGGATCGAGTCCCCAGTCAGAATTCAATCTCTGGAAGACCTCTTCAGGTCCATAGGGACTGTATTCTGTCAGGGCGAGGGATCCGGGATCGAGTCCGATGTCTGACCATTCCACGGGTGGAACCGCACTGGCGGTCAGCCGGTGTCGCCCCATCAATCCTTCGTATTTTGCCCATCGGATGTAGGGAACTTCTGAGAGGGCCATGACTGCTGCTCTTCCAATTCTTCCAGCCGACGCATCCTGTCGAGAGCCCGCCTTCTGCGGATTCCCTGTACCACCGCAGCGACGATTACCAGCACAGCGATACTTTTCCACGAAGTCAGTATATCGAGCAACAAACCGGGCCACAAAACCTGAGAACCAAAAGTTGCCTGCCACCGATCGAAAGCGACCTCCGGTGAGACTCCCGATTCCAGTTCAAATGCCCGGGCCCACGTTGTCGAAGGATTGCAGCGTTTCAGAATACGGGCATGAAAATCCTCACCCCAGGTTTGCCGGGTCCATTCGGTGAAGAGTGCTGCAACGGCATAGAGTGTTGTCGCCCGATCGTGGGATCTGGGCAGGTATTGATCCATTTCATGGATCGGGACCAATCCACCCCGACGGGCGAAGAGAGCGATCTCACGGCATTTGCCGGGATCAGGGATCTGCCTGGCCAAACTCTGCGCCAATCCTTCGTGAACCCATCGGGGCAATGAAGCCCCGCTTTCTCCCAGAACAAGGTGCACCACTTCATGGCGCAAAGTCGTGAATCCCCGACCAGGATCCCGAATCATCGATTCGAGGTCGATCACCGCAATCCCCCGTGAAGGTAGAGCAAGAGCGGGAACCCAGGCCGGCACCTCATTCAGATTGAGATGCTCCAATGCCGCCAAAAAAGCGGTACGGCCATACTCGACAAAAACGATGGGAGTCTTCTTCGGTTCGACCTGAAGCCATTGTCGAACTTCATCGAGGTCACTGACAACGCGGTCGAAAAGTGTTTTGGGAACCCGGGAGATCTGTCTCTCATGAATCCGGACCTTGCAGTTTTCAAGAGCGATCTGTTCGTAGCCAGGCCGGAGAGCTGGATCAGCCCCAAGGGCCGATCCATTGACCAGGAAACAGATGGTCAAAAACAGCGGCAGTAAACACAGTGGTTTCCCGGTCATGAACTCCTGCCGTTGATTCCGAATCAAAAGAAAAGGGGTGCAAGGCCCAACGGCCCTGCACCCCGATCATGGCTGAAGAAGGTACGAGAGACTAGACACTCTCAGAGAGTGCAGCCACCAGACAACCCTTGGAAACGCTGTACAGCGGATCCTCGGCAAGGCGAATCTCCTTGACGGCAATCGGGAACTGGATCTTCTCAAACTCCTGCTGGAACACCTCGGTGAAGCCACCAATCATGCTGGTACCACCGGCACAAACGATGCTGATCGGCTCCGGGAAGCTCGGCATCGAAGAGGAGGACTCGAAGCGCTCCTTGATGTTCTTGAGGGTGTAGGAAATCAGGTTGCGGTAGTAGATTTCGACCGCTTCCTCTTCACGCCCCTGCGGATTGGTCAGGTCGATGCCCTTTTCCTTGAGACCGCAGGCTCTCGATGCGCTGCAACCAAGAACACTGGCAACATTACGATCAATCCAGTCGCCTCCACGGGAAGTGGAGAAACTGAGAGCCGGAATCGACTTGTAGGAGACACAGACGTTGAACATTCCCCCACCACAGGAGATTCCAATGCCGGTGAAATCATCTTGGGCCAACTCGGAGAAGACCACGGCGTGTCCCTCGACCAGAGGCTTGGGCTCATAACCGAGTCCCTTGAGAAGTCCCCCGAAAACGCCCTGGTGGTAAACCACATTCATGTCGGCGTCGATGGGCTCTGCAGGAACAGAGTAGTAGCAGATCTCACCGGGCTGCTTCGGTTTCTCAAGAAGGGTCTCGAGAAGCATCTTCTCAATCGGAAGGGCGTCTGCCTCATCGGGGCTGATCATGCCCTCTTTCATCGGGCGACGGGTGTTGCGGTTGAAGATATTGGCCAGTTCAAAGGCGGGATCTCCAACAACCACCATGCGACCATTGACCACCACGTACTGCACGCCCAGACGGGTGAGCATGTTACGAGTGTAGTCATCGCAATCGATATCGATGAATGCATTGCGCTGAATCTTCAGATTGACGTTTCCGGAGTTATCCTGGAATGAAGAAACCAGATTGGCGGTTCCCACGTCCAGACCACGTCCCAGAGTCACCGGAGTGGAACTTGTGGTCACCACCGGTGCACTGGTGTCAGTTCCTGTGGTTGTAGCCACAGTATCCTCCGCAGAAAATGCTTTCGCATCCTCCACATTAAACTGAACATCCGCTTCCTCATTGTTAGCACTGGCAACGACGTTCTTCTTATCGAAGTCCTTGCGTGCGTAATCAGCAAAGTCTCCCATGCCCTACTCCGTTTCTTTCTGGAGGTTTTTCAGTTTCGCAAGATTTGCGGCAACTCCCCCTGCTTTTGCATTTTTGATCTCGACCTGATCGAGATTGTTTTCAACTTCCTCATCACCCTCCCTGGAGAAGAGAGCCATCAAGGCTTCTTCTGAAGGAGGCTCAACATGCTTGCTTGAAGTGGCAGCAGCTCCCTGCACCACTTTGTTGGCGAGAGCGTCAATACTCGCCTTGAGATCCTCCATTTGTGAACCGGAGGCAACTTCTGCGGGCTCTGCCTTCACTTCGGCGACAGCCTCACGAACCACATCACGAATTTGATCGACGCCCAGGCTTGGACTTGCAGGAACTTCCACCGTCTCAACAACGGGAGTTTCTTCAACCTGCGTCGAAACCTCATCCTTCTGACGCTCAGCCTCTTCCAGTTTTTCTTCGAGGCTGACTGCCTGAGCGCGCAGGTTTTCGATACGCTCTTCGTATGCTTCCTGCTGTTTCTTTTGACGGCTGTTACGATCATGTACCAGTTTTTTGAACTGGGTTTTCGCCTCTTCACGCAGGCGTTCGCGATCGTCCGCCTTGAGTTCGGCCAAAC
>JAPOLY010000056.1 GCA_029976805.1 bacterium | reverse complement strand
GAGACGACTGGGCAAGTCATCTGTTGAATCCCGTCGATTTCCATGACAAGCCAGGCGATTGATCCGGGCGGCAATCAACCCGGCACCGAAACCGTTGTCGATATTGACGACTGAAATCCCCGGAGAACAGGAGTTGAGCATCCCCAGAAGCGCGGTGACTCCGCCGAAAGAGGCTCCGTAGCCGATGCTGGTGGGCACGGCGATCACTGGAACGCTGACCAGGCCTGCCACCACCGAGGGCAAAGCGCCCTCCATGCCGGCAACGACGACGATGGCACAACAATTTTGCAGAGTTTCCCGGTGGGCGAGGATCCGATGCAATCCGGCGACACCGACATCGACGATCAGTTGGGCGTTGGCTCCCGCCATTTGGGCGGTCAGCAGCGCTTCCTGTGCGACCGGGAGATCACTGGTGCCGGCGCAGACGATGGCGACCGATCCCTCAGGAGCGGTCTTCGTTCGATCGACGGCAATGCAACGACAGCGGGGGTGCCATTCTGCGTCCTCGATCTGTTGGGCGATGGACTCGCCGACCTTTTCATCAACCCGGGTCGCCAGTGCTTTGCCGGAACGCTCGGCGATCTCAGAGACCGCACGGTGAATCTCTTCAGCGGTTTTGCCCTGTCCAAATACGACCTCGGGAAAACCGGTCCGCTCTTCACGTCCGTGATCGAGATCGAGGGGGTCGTAGTTCATCATGGTTGCGCCTGCGCCATCAGTTCCAGATCCGCGACGTCACCCCGGGCCAGCTGACGGAGCGCACGGGCTCCGATCATGGCCGCGTTGTCGGTGGTGAATCGGGGTGGGGGGAAGACCAGTTTGTAGTCGGGTCCAAGACGATCCGCCAAACCCTGACGCAGGGTTTTGTTGGCGGTCACACCGCCTCCAAGCACCACAGTGTGAAGGTCTTCCTGTCGGCTGGCCCGGCGAATTTTTTCTGCAAGAACGTCAAAGACTGCGGCCTGAAAAGATGCACACAGATCCTCGGGAGAAGGCGCATCCGGAGCCTTGTCTTTATGGACCGCATTCATGCCACGCCACTTGTAGAGGACGGCGGTCTTGATTCCGGAGAAGGAAAAATCGAGGGAGTCTTCTCCGAGAAGGGTCCGCGGCAGTTTGACCGCAGTGGGATCACCTTCGAGGGCGGTTTTTTCGACGATGGGGCCCCCGGGGTAACCGAGGCCCATGACAGCGGCAACCTTGTCGAAGGCTTCGCCCAGGGCGTCGTCCCGGGTTCCTCCGAGCCAGCGCGTCTCACCTTCCCCATCCACACGGTGCATGTCGGTATGGCCACCGGAGATCACTACACCCAGATAGGGGTGTTCGATTTCCTCTCCGGCCAGGAAGGCTGCTTCCAGGTGAGCTTCGAGGTGGTGTACACCGATCAGGGGCAGGTTCCAGGCCCAGGCCAGAGCCTTGGCGGTGGTGACACCCACGAGGAGTGCTCCGATCAATCCCGGGCGGTGGGCGACTGCCACAGCGTCGAGGTCCGCCGGAGTCAGCTCTGCTTTCTTCAGTGCATCCTCGATGACACAGGTCAACTGTTCGAGATGACTGCGGCTCGCGATCTCGGGAACGACTCCGCCATACGGCTCATGTTCCTTGATCTGTGAGTAAACGATGTCCGAGAGCACTTCAGGACCGGAAGTGACCACCGCAGCTGCGGTTTCATCACAGGTGGTCTCGATGGCAAGGATTTTCATCGCGGGCTCCGTGGGTTCAGTGTGGGGGCTTTCAGCAGTTGCTGATACCTGTCCTGATCTTCCAGAAGTTCGAGAGCGGTCTCAAGGGCTTCGTCGGTCTCTTCACCGGGAAGCATGATCGCTTCAGCCCGGGTGCTGCGGGTCCAGCCCCGTTCTGGCCTTGAGAGTTCAGAGTAGAAACGTTCACTCCAGAAGTCGTAGAGGGCTCGTTTTTTGTCATCCCCGGTACTGACTTCCACATCCGGAACCAATCCATCGGGGAGTCCCCGATCGTCGTAACTGAGACGTTCTCCGGTGGGAGGGAAAAAGAAATCGGTGGTCAACTTGAGCAGTGCCGGAGTTTCGCTGTTATCCAGGTGATAAACACCCTGAACAGTCCACTTGCCGAAGGAGGGCTCCCCGACGAGGACTGCACGTCCGTGATCCCGCAGGGCCGCGGAGACGGTTTCGGAAGCGCTGGCACTGTTCCCGTCGATCAGAATCACCAGAGGAAGATCGAGCCAGTCTCCGGTTTCTTTGGCGACTTGTGTGAAAGAGTCTTCATTTTCATCACGAAGGTTTCGGGTGCTGACGATTTCTTGACCCTCCTCAAGAAAGAGGGAGCAAAAGCTGACCGCTTCTTCGAGGACTCCACCCGGATTGTTGCGCAGATCGATCACCAGCCCGGCAAGAGGGGATGGTCCCTCCGCTTTCAACGCGGTCCTGAGCTCCTCTGTGGTTCCCGGTTGAAATTGTTGCAGGCGAACGAGACCCCAGGAGGATGGGTCCGAAGATTCAATTCGTTCCAGCAGAGTCAGGCTGGGAATCGAGACTTCATCACGGATGGGAGTGTGAGTGGAAGTCGTGCCTGCGGCTTCGACCACCAAAGTGACGGAGGTTCCTCTTTCCCCTTTGATCGACGAGGAAATTTCGGACAGGGCCCAATCTTCACAGGGCTCTCCATCGATGGAGATCAGACGGGCATCCGCAGGAATCCCGCTTTGGTCTGCCGGACCTCCTGCCAGAACATGGGTGATTCGGGGAGCCTCATCTGAGACTTGAAGAATCACCCCAATCCCGAAGAGGGTGCCGTTCATCTCATTCTGAAACTCTTCTGCCCTGCGTGGAGGGTAGTAGACGCTGTTGCGATCCAGGTCGGAAAGCATCCGGTTCATTCCATTAGTGAGCAGCTCGTCCTGATCGACTTCTTCAACGTACTTGGCGTCGATGATTTCCAGTATCCGCCCTGTCAGTGCGATTCCCGTCAGAGGTTCCGGAACCGATCGGGGCCAAATCGCTGCCACAACCAACAGCCCGCCCAGAAGGAAGGGGAAAAGGGTATTTCTCGGGCCTGAATCCGCCAATGGAGCTGCTTTCCCGTATTGAAGTCTCAGAAGAAGCCCATGATGCCATGCCTTTTTCCTCAAAAAAAACAAAACCCTCCTGATTTCCGGTCCTGCAGACTGAATGAGACGGATTCTTCCATCCTGGCCACCCAACGATGAAGGTGGTCGCCAAACCTGCCCTGGAAGGGGGTCGAGATGACGAAGTTCAAGAGTGTGATCGCAGTGGCCATGTTGTTCGTGTTGGTGGGCTCCCCGCTGGGGTATGCCGGGGATGATGAAACCCCTTTCAGTTCGATGCTGCCCGAAAGCATGGGGGATGTGATCGAAGACACGGAAGCGGTTCTGGAGCGGATGGATGGAGCGGTGTATATCGAGGCGGAGACGGAGGGCCTGCAGCCCGGTCATGCCTACACCGTCTGGGCGATCGTCTACAACAATCCTGCAGACTGTATCGGTCGCTGCAGCATGGATGATGACCTGTTCCACGCCAGTACCAGTGTGATGTGGTCAGGGGTCGGATTTATCGCCGATGACGATGGTGAAGCGGAGTTTGAAGCGATCCTGGTTGAGGGAGAAGCGGCAGGAGAGATTCTGCTCGGTAGCGGAATGACCGATGCGGCCAATGCGGAAGTACAACTGGTCGTCAGGGGGCATGGGCCCGCTTCGACAGATCCGCTGGTGCGGGCGGATCAGCTTTCCCTGTTCATGGGTGGCTGCGATCTGAACGACTGTATCGATGAGCAAATGGTGTCACTGGGTGGACCGGTGATTCTGGATGAAGACAGTGCACGCTTCATGGATCGAGACCCGGAGAACTTCGGGGCGTTGATTCCAAAGTCCCGTATGCGCGTCGAGCGCGAAGATGACCGTATCGAGGTGAACGGAAAAACCCGTCAACTGACTCCAGGATATGCCTACACCATCTGGGCCATCGTTTACAACGACCCCTTCGCCTGCAACGGTCCCTGCGACGGTGACGACAGCGGAGTGTATGGACGCTCCGTCTTCTGGTCCGGAATCGGCTTCATCGCCAACAACAAGGGACGCGCCAGTTTCGAAACAGAACTGATCGAAGGCTATCTTCCTGGAGAAGTGCGTACCGGTTCTGGCCTTACCGACGCCAGCATGGCAGAGGTTCACTTCGTGATCCGTTGCCATGGACCTGCGGCCACCGACGACCCTGAGCTTCTGGAGGCCCAGCTCACCACCTTCGACGGGGGCTGTGACCTCTTCGGCTGCGTCAATGTTCAGTCAGTGATGCTTTGCCGCCTGGGTGGAATGGGAATGTAGATTCTGAGATGACAAAAAGTGAGAAGCCCTGCCGATTCCAATGAAATCGGCAGGGCTTTGAAGTGGGGTCAGAGGTGGAAATCACATATTTCCATTCAAATAATTTCCAGTCGTTCAATAAGCCTCGAAATTTCGGGGAGAAATGCGACGCTTCTGTTAGGTCGATACATGAAACCGATTACGAAATTAGTGCTGTTTAACACTGGCTGCTTGCCTTTTATCTGGAAACCGACCTTTATGCTTTTGATGATGGCGATTCCAGTTATCCCGATTTTCGAGTTGATTCATTTGGTGTTTGGCCCTCCTCGAAATGAATTGGGCGATCCAAATACAGTGAGTTTCACACTTAGTCTCGCAGGACTATTGTTCAGTTTTTTCTTCATGGGTTGGGTGTTTGATAAGTACTTTTTTCCATGGTTGTGCAGCGTGGGGCTACGCGAAGACCCCGAACTGGAAGCCATGATTAAGGAACTGGAAGCCATGAGTTAGAAAGATGAGGTCTGTTTTGACCAGTAACAGCGGATCATTCACCCAGGAATGCTGCTGTGAGAACTTCAGTGAAACCAGGAGAAGGCCCGCGGGAGAAACCTCCCGCGGGCCTTCTTTTTTAATCTGGCGAATCGGTCCGAACTGTGACCGAAATCGGATGAAGAAGTAAAGGCTTTGAATGAAGGGAGCCCCATGTCTGTTCAAGGGTTGGTCAAAAAGTTTGGTGTTTACGGTCTGATCTTTTTTACGGTCAAAGGTCTTCTATGGCTGATCGTTCCGGCAGTGCTCGTTTACTTCGGAACTGGCAACGGCTGATCGGATCGCCTTGAGACTGATTTTCAATAAGCAGCCTCCGGAACCCCAGGTTCCGGAGGCTGCTTTTTTCGTATCGGTACTGGAAGCGGATTCATGGGATTGATCGGTCCGGAGAGGCGCTCATTCCTGATGAAGGGGTATGGGAACGGGAACCGGGAAGGAATCCACCATGAAGAATTACGAACACAGCAACACGGAGCCTGTCGTGGTCATGCAGGGAGCAGTCACGGTGAGCATCGATCCGCAGAGTTCGAAGAAAGAAGTGGCTCGTGAAAAAACGGAAGCCGTGGAAGCTCTGCCCTTCGCCCAGCGGATTCGCAAGGAGACCGCTCAGGCTCATCGTCTGGCGGAATCGACGAATTTCGTCAAAGGAATCCTGCGCGGTGTCATGGATATGGAAAGTTTCGCCAACATGCAGGCGGGGATGTATCTCGTTTACGAAGCGATGGAAGCCGAGCTGGAACGCCACAGGGATCATCCGGTGGTCGGTCAGGTTTACTTTGCAGAACTGCGCCGCAGGGAAGTTCTCGAGCAGGACATGCAATTCCTTTACGGCGACGACTGGCGCGAGCAGGTGCGCATGACTCCCATGCGCAAAAAGTACATCGACCGCATTCGTGAGGTGAGCGAGCAGGATCCCGAGTTGCTGGTGGCCCACAGTTACACCCGATACCTGGGTGATCTCTCCGGGGGGCAGGTCATCGCCAAGATTGCCCGCAGATCTCTCGGTTTGAGTGGGCCCGATGGCTTGCGTTTCTTCGAGTTCGAGCAGATTGAAAATGGCAAGGCCTTCAAGGAAGAGTACCGCAGCCGTCTCAATCAGCTGGAGTTGGACGAGATCCGCTCCCAGGCCATCGTCGAGGAAGCCAAACAGGTTTTCGCTCTCAACCAGAGTCTGTTTGAGGAACTGGAAGGAAGCTGGATCCGTGCGATCGCGAACTGCCTTCCCAGAATTTTCAACCGCAACCAGCGGGCCTAGGCCCGGAATCAGGAGGAACGTCATGGAAACCGTCAAACTGGGTGGACAGACCGCCGCCATCGATGCCGATCACGGGTTCGATCGAGAAACGTTCAAGCAGTTCATTTCTTTCGATGTGGGTGAGGGTGCACCGATTTACTACCACAGTGTCGGCAAGCTGTATCGTCAACCGGGGGGTGAAGTGATCGCCGCCGTGGAGGCGTTGGTCAGCAACCGTCTGGTGCAGCAGGATGAGGATTCCGCAGAAGCCATTTGCCGGACCATCGTCATCTACCGTGATCCGGAGACGAATGAGATCCTCCAGGAAGATGACGGCCGCCACATCATTCGTGAATATCCTTACATCAAGGCCCAGTTCGAACTCAAGGATCGCCATGTGGTGATCCACACCGAAGGGTTGAGTGGGCCGCACCAGAATGGCCACTATGGCCTGGCCACCGTCAGTAATGACAAGGTCTACGCCCAGCGTTCCGGAGATCGGACCTTCTTCTACTGGACCCTCTATGGAGAGGTGGACACTCCCATCGGCAAGGTCTGGTTCAATGAGGCCTACAACGGCTCCACCGACCCCGACGTCATGGTTATGAACCGTTACGGAACCCTGCCCGCCTTCGCGGGTATGGGGGACGGTTTCATGCAAACCACCGCGGCTCGTATCGATTCGTACGAGGCGCTTCCGGAGCACCTGCGGGAATACGTGGAAGAGTACGCTCCCTCCCATGTCGGACCTCCCGTTGATGATGCGGAGATCGAAGCTCTGAAGGAACAATACCTGGGAGATCAGCCACCGCTGGCCCCACAATCAGAAGCTCCCAAGAAACTGAGTCGTGAGGAGATCGCCGAGATTGCCGGGCAGTACTTCTCCTGCTTGCGCAACATGGAGGTCGATGCGCTGCTCGATCTGTTCAGTGATGATGCCCTCAGCTGGGATCCGGTGGGAACTCCGCCGCTGTTGGTGAAGGATAAGTCGACCAACTACTTCCGCGCGCTCTCCAGTTTCTTCGAGAAGATGGCTCTGACCGAAGATGACATCTTTGTCGCCGGAAACGAGGCGGCGATTCGCTGGACCGGAGTCGCCAAATTGCGTTCGAAGGAGCGGGAACTGACCTTCGAGGGAATCTCGGTATTCACCGTCAATGACGACGGCCTGATCTCCAGCGTTCGCTCCTACTGGGACAAAAAAGGACTGATGGCCAGTCTCAAGTAGTCATCCGCGGAAGGATTTGAAAATGACAGATCTACAAAAGGTCGATCCTGAGAAGTACGCCGCAGTGGCTGACAATTTCGTTTACGTTCACCGGGCACTGCGACGCGACCTGGATCGGATCATCGACGGGGGGGAAGAACTCTTTCAGAGTGACTTCCCCCGCTTTGCACGGATTCTGGAGAAGCATTCCGAGTTGGAGGATCAACTCTTCTTTCCGGCTCTGGAGGAACGGGCACCCGGAGTAACGCGCGATAGCGATGATCAGCACCAGCAAGTGGAAACTCTGGTTGCAGATTTGGCGACAGGAAAGTGCAACGATACTGCCAAGAGCCTCTTGCAGCTGCGTGAACTTCTTCACTCTCACCTGGAGGAGGAGGAGCAAAAGGTGATGCCTGCGATGATGGATCACTTTGAAGCGGCTGAGATCTGGGCCCTCGACGGGCGAATCATGGAGTTCTGTTCACCGGAATTCATGCAGGAGATGTTGCCCTGGTGGTTTGAGCACATCGATGTCGAGGATCGTGTCTGCGTTGCACAGAACATGACGGTCGGAGTCCCGGCAGAGTTTCTTCCGGTGTTGTGCCAGTGGATTGCTGCCGGTCTCGCAGAATCGGAATGGGCAGAGTTGACGGAGAAAGTTCCGGCACTGAAGGTTCCCACCCCTTCCTGAGGCACTTTTGAATCTCAGGGAACAAGCCTCCCCAACTGCGACCTTGATCCTTCCACCGGGAGAGTGCACTATCGGGTCGGGCTTATTTGCAACGATCAGATTTTGGACTTTATGACGTCTTCTCTGGCGAGGGGGGTGGTAGATGCTGCATGCATTGAAAATCGCGGTATGGGTGAGTGGATTTGTTCTTCTGAATGCCGTCACAACATTGCTGTTTGTGCAGAGTGCCGCTCCGGTGGCTGCGGGTCCCAACACCTGTGTGGATGGAGATGTCAATGGCGACTCAGTCGTCGACATCACCGACCCGATTCACCTTCTGGGTTACATCTTTGAGGGGACTCCGTTGCCAGTGGCCTGTGCCCAGCAACCGCCCTTTGGGGACATCTTCAAGTTAAGTGCCTCGTCCGAAATGGAGTTGGCACCGCAGACATCCTTCGGTTGTAACACGGACAATCCGTCTCCGTTGGTTCCGGATTGCATGGCATATCCGATTCATTTCGGTACCGACGAGTTTGAAAGCGGAGTGCTTTCTGTTCCGCAATCGGACGTCGTCATTCAGGAAGAAGGCGTCTACTACCTCAAGTTTCAGCTCGACATGCAGATGTTGGGTGGGACCGGGGACCATGCGAGTCTGAGAATCTTGCGCAACGGCGTGGTCATCGAGGAAGAAATCACCGGTGATCTTGTCGGACGCAAACAGGCCCAGGTAGAAACCATGGAGTTTTTCAACGCCGGAGATGTCCTCGAGTTCTCCTTCTTGCCCACCTTCCAGGATCAGGATGAAACTCCCGTCAACGGCGTCTATCCACGAACCATCCACAGCAACGGGACCTGGGTCATCGGCTATCGGATGATGCACTAGGGGAGAGTGCCACTCGTCGGGGGAGCCTGGAAATGGAAAACCCCGCTGAGCCGTAAAGCCTAGCGGGGCAAAGATCTCTAAATGTGGCCAGGGGCGGATTCGAACCGCCGACACCTGCATTTTCAGTGCAGTGCTCTACCAACTGAGCTACCTGGCCCGGTCGAGCAAAGAACTTACTGAGTCTTGAGGAATGCCGCAAGTCTTCTCTGGATAGAAGATTTTCTTCTCCCTGCGGTGTTCTTGTGCATGGTGCTCTTCTTGGCCGCACGGTCCAGCTTGATCTGGACGGCACGGGTCAGGGAAGTGGCTTTTTCCTTGTCCCCATCCTCCATCGCCTGAAGGGCGCTCTTGGTCAGGGTCTTGATCTCAGATTTGGCCATCCGGTTACGCAGGTTACGCTTGGCATCCTGACGAATTCGCTTCTTGGCCTGATTGTTATTCGGCATGGTCCTCTTTCCCCACAGACGCCTACATGGCGCTGCGGATCTCGGTCACTTTCTGGGAGACGTCGCGGAAACTGATATCCACTGACATGATCTCCTCCAGGTATTCGAGAGCCTTGTCGCTCTCACCCTTGGTTTGATGGGCGATCGCCAAATCATAGCGTACAGATTTGGCCAGGTCGCTGTCCGGTTCACTCAATCCTTCCAAAGCAGAGCCGTACTCCTTGATCGCCAGATCGTGGAGGGACTTGTTGAAGAAGGCTTTTCCAATGTTGTAGGTCGATCCCGTGACGAATTTGGGATCCTTGCGGGCGTTCTGGAACTGGGCGATGGCCTCGTCCCACTGTCCGTCCGTCAGCAGCAGCTCCCCGTACTGGAATTTGAGGGCAAAGTCGGTCGGGTGCTCCTTTACGCGGCGGGCGTAATCCTCGACGCGGAAGGCGTGCAGTTCCTTCTCGGCCTGCTCGATGGCAGCCGCGTTGCCCTCGGCATCCTCCATGCGCAGCGTCTCGATCTTGTCGACATAGATCTGCTCGCTGAGGTTACCGAGCTTGTCGGAGGCGTACATGTCCTGCGGGTTGACTTCGAGAGCCTTTTCGTAGGACGCACGGGCGCCGTCGAAATCACGGGCCTTGAGCTCGATATCGCCCAGATCCCTCCAAAGACGGGAGTTCTCGGGGTCTGCCTCCGCCTTTTCACGGGCGACCTCAGCGGCGCTCTTGGCGTCATCTGCCGAGCGAATGATCGTGGCGGCCTGTTCCAATTTCTTGGATTCGTCGGAGTCCTTGAGGAGGTCGCGGAAGGAGCCGTCGCCCTCTTTCTTGCGTTCCTCGGTCTTCGCCATCATCTGGGCGGCGGACAGGTTGCGGATCGCCTTGCCGGCTTCTCCGTCGGAGGGGGAGGCGACACGAACCCGCTCCCAGCAGGCGATGGCCTCATCCAGTTCTTTGTCTTTTTCATGAAGACGGCCCAGATTCTTCCAGGCGTCCATATTGTTGGGATCCGCCTCGGTCGCTTCCAGGTAGGCCTGCTTGGCGGAACCCGTGCGGTCGGTGGCGAGGAAGGCTTCGGCAAGCTGGAAAAGCTCACCGGCACTCTGGGGCGCAACGCAGAGAAACTTTTCGATCTCGATGATCTGTTCCTCATACTTTTTCTGCATGCCCAGTTTCTTGATGGAACCGAGCAGCAGGGCGTTTTTCATTTTGACGAGACCGCCTCCGGTGGTGCTGCCACCGTTGGTCATGATGCGGGCGATCTGTGCCTGACGGAGACGCTTGCGCTCTTCCATGCGATCGGCATCGATCTGCAATCCCTGCTGGTAGAGTTCGATGGCGTAATCGAAGTTCTTTTTCTTGAGAGCCTGATCCGCCTTCGTGAAGAAGTTATCCGCTGCGGCCATATCCTCTTCTCTCCTGCTCATCATGTGGTTTCCCTAATGGGGAAACCGAAGGTTGGGTGTGCCGGGGTCCTGAGATTTCTCACGGACAAAACCCGGGCTCAAACCCAGATCAAAAAAAACCGGGGAATGCCGGGGGCCTGCGGGATTCTGAACCTTGGGGTTCGGGATCGGCGGACCAACGGCGAAACAAGACTCCGGAAACCCCGGAGAGTACCCGTGGAGCCTTAAATGGTCAACAACTCCGGACCAGATTGGTACTTGGGTACTCTGGCCGATATCGGCCGTTACTGCTAGGATCAGGGCGTTCCCGGGGAGGATCCCGGGAGGATTCCCTTTCGGAGGCCCCTTGAGCACACCTTCAGGACCCGGCAGAAAATCTTCCAATCCCCCGGAGGGGGACTCTGAGGCCCGTCAGGGGCATTTGAGGCCCTCTCCAGAAGATCTGCGACTGAGAGTCTATCCCGATCCGGTACTGCGCCAGAGGTGCCGACCTGTGGAGGTGGTAGACGATCGGGTGCAGGCCTGCATCGACCGCATGTTTGAGTTGATGTACGAGCATCAGGGGATCGGCCTGGCGGCTCCCCAGGCGGGGTGGGATGCCCGTGTCTTTGTGATCAATGTCATCGGTTCCGAGGAGGAGCCGGATGGCCAGATGGCGTTCGTCAATCCGCAGGTGGAATTGATCGACCGGGACGAGCGTGATTCTTTTGAAGAAGGTTGCCTGAGTCTCCCGGGGATTCGCCTCGATGTCGAACGTCCGATGAAGGTGAGAGTGCAGGCCCTCGATCGGGAGGGAAACCCCTTCACCCTCGAGGCGGAGGATCTCTTCGGCCGTTGCATCCAGCATGAAAATGATCACCTCGATGGAATCCTGATTCCATCACGGGTCTCGACCCTGCGACGGATGGCTGTTCGCGGAAAACTTCGCGAACTGGAAGAGGAATGGAATCCGAACTCTTGAACATCATTCGCGGTCTTTCCGAACTGAAGAACACCGACTTTTCTGAATCCGGAGTGCAGATTCCGGTGTGCACCATCGGATTTTTTGATGGGGTTCATCGGGGACATGCTTCTCTGGTCAAAGATCTTTCCCGTTGGGCACAGCAGTTGAGTGGGACACCGATGGTGATCACCTTCGCCAATCATCCGAAAGAGATCACTCTCGGTCATGCTCCGGCGATGTTGACTCCGGTCAGTACCCGATTACAGCAACTGGAAGAGCTGGGCATCGAGTGGGTAATCCTGCTCGAGTTTGATGAGGATCTGGCCTCCTGGTCCGCCGAACGATTTGTCAAAGAGGTGATTCAGGAATGCGTGCAGTGTCGTCACCTGTTAATGGGTTTCGATTCCGCTTTTGGGCAGGGGGCCCGTGGGACCTTTGACTACCTTCAGCAGTTGAATGTTGCTGATCTCGAACTGCGATCTTCTCCCCCCCTGTTGGTGGAAGGGGAGGCGGTCAGTTCTTCCGCAGTGCGTGCGTGCCTTCAGGAGGGAGATCTGCGGCGGGTGACCCTGATGCTCGATCGTCCCTATTCCCTCTCGGGGCCGGTGATCACCGGAGACCAGCGGGGAAGGACCATCGGCTTTCCGACTGCTAATCTCGATCCGGGCATGGTACTGGTCCCACCCGTGGGGGTTTACGTCGGGCGAGCCATTCTGCTCGAAGAGGATGGTTCACCCGGGGAGATTTGGCCGACCGCCATTAACATCGGCCGTCGTCCGACCTTCGGAACTCCGGAAGCTCCGGAAGGAACCCCTTTTGATCCCGCTCTGGATCGTCTGGAAGCTCATCTGGATGGTTTTTCAGGAGATCTCTACGGTCGCACCCTTGCGATCGAATTCCATCGACGCCTGCGGGGGGAACGCAAGTTTTCATCTCTGGATTCCCTCAAGCAGCAGATCGTCCGCGATGTGGAATCGTTGCGCGATTGGTGGCGCGGTTTCGACGGGGGTGCGGCTGGAGTCTAGCGTCGATTCCATTCGACAGTGCCGAAGCGATTTTCGACCGCTTCAAAAACTCGATCGGCTTGCTCGTCCTCGAGATCTGTCTGCCATTTTTCAGCCATCTCGCCTTCCGTCCCCAACCATTCCTGCATGAGTAATTCCATCCACGACCGATCTTCTTCGACGGGGCGTGAGGCGGGGCCGCGGTGAAGGCTGCCTTCGATCAGAACCCGCCCCGGTCGGAAGGCGAGAGCGAGACCTCCAGCCTTGACTGTTTCGCCATCTATCTCCATCACCAGATCACTGGGTGATCGGCGCTGGAAGCAATCGACGACGTCGACCATCTCCTTTTCCCGATCCTCTCCTCCACGGGTGTGAATCCCGGGAGAGAGCAAGCCACCCAAAACCTGTGAGATTTGGGTGGCCACCTTGCCAGGGCTGCGATCGGGGAAGAGGGGTGAAGGGCAGGGGCCCGCGATGGCGATGGTCAGATCTTCGCCGTGAAGGATGGAACCACCACCGGTGACCCGGCGAACCGCCGGCAAGCTTTCAGTTTCATCACTGGAGCTCGACGTTGGGAAGGTGTGCGTTGCACTCACGAATTGGGAACTGATGAAGGGATGAATCTGCGGGAACGATTCGTCGGATGAGTTCTGAGGCCAAGATTGAAAGCGACCGAGGGTCACGCAGGGGCGATCCCAGCGAGTCAGCCTCAACCACCAGCCTTCACTTTCAAGGAGCACCTCATCGAGGGCCATGTTGGAGGCGGGATCGAGAGGACCGGGGTCGAGGAGGTGAATCTTTGCGGGTTTCAGAATCACCTCCCGGACCGGTCTTCTTCAGGTGCGAGATCAGCTGTTGTTGAGCTGGCTCTCGTAGTCGGCGGGGTTCATCAACTGGTCTTTCCAGGAATCATCCGCAGGTTTGATCTTCAGCATCCAGCCTTCATCGAAGGGGGAGTCGGTGATCGGCTCCTGGCTGTCAAGGAGAGAGGCATTCGACTCGATGACCTGACCACTGATGGGCGAGTTCAGGGCACTCACGGCTTTCACCGATTCGATTTCACCAAACTGCTGTTCAAATTGAACGTCTTCACCCTCGCCGGGGAGTTCGATGTAAACCAGTTCACCCAGCTCACTGGCGGCAAACTCGGTGATGCCGATGGTGACGACGCCGTCGTCCCCTTCCTGGGCCCACTCATGGCTGGAGAGGTAAAAACGATCAGCGGGTACTTCAGACATGTCCTGTCTCCCTCGTCTGTCGGTCCCGTTTTCCCGCGAAGATTTTCCGCGAAGACAGGGACTCACTTCTCTTTGGATCCTGGTCGGAAAGATCCCGATACTTCCCCGACTCTGTTACGGGGAAAATATGATTGAGACGCCCCCTGAATGCAAGGATTTGCCTTGGGGGATCTCGGCTACTTCAAACCTTTTCTGTCTCTCGGCGGTAGAAAGGCAGTGGATGCGGCTTCAGGTCGGGGGTTTGGCGCCCGAGATCAACCTGCAGGGAGGCATCCTCGGGGATCCCGGAATCGACGTATCCACAGGCGATCGCCACTCCCAGAGTCGGTGAGGGCGAGCCACTGGTCACCTCTCCCACGACTTTGCCCTGATGAAGGATCGCCGCACCCTGACGAGCCGGACGACGACCATCCACCGTGAATCCCCTCATGCGACGTTGGGGGCCACGGGACTCAATCTCCTGCAGGGCGGACTGACCGATGAAGGGAGTGCTCTTGTGGAGGCCCACTCCAAAATCGAGTCCGGCGGAGATGGGATCGATCTGTTCCGAAAGCTCATGGCCATAGAGTGGCATTCCCGCTTCCAGGCGCAGGGTATCGCGGCAACCGAGACCACAGGGGTGTACGTCATCCGAAAGGTCGACGAGGGCGTCGAAGACCGCTTCCGCATGCTCCGAGTCGACGTAGATTTCAAATCCATCTTCGCCGGTGTAGCCGGTCCTCGAGATCCAACCCTGAAGGGGGGTTCCCGTGAGGTTGACCGTTGCTGCACCGACCCTGTAGTAGCCGAGTGTTTCAAGGCTGCGCCCTTTGGGACGCTCGATGTGGGGGGCGAGGAGGCCCACCGCCAACGGGCCCTGAAGTGCCACCATCGCCAGGCTTTCACTGTGGTCGACGATATGAGCACCTTCGAGTTTCTCTTCAAACCAGGGCAACAACTTGTCGCGGTTGCCCGCATTGACCACCAGCCACCAGCGATCGGGGAGGCGGTAGACAAGAATGTCGTCAAGGATGCCGCCGTCCTCCTGGCACACCAGTGAGTAGCAGACCTGACCCTTTTTCATCGACGAGACGTCGCGGGTCAAAATCTTGTCGAGGGCGGTGACGGGATCTTCTCCAACTACCTCGAAGCGCCCCATGTGGCACAGGTCAAAGACTCCAGCCTGCTTGCGCACGGTGTGGTGTTCCTCCGTCAATGCGGAGTACCATACCGGCATTTCAAAGCCGCCAAATTCGACCAGGCGAGCACCATGTCGCTGGTGTGCGGAGTTGAGAACGGTTTTCTTCATCTTGATCGGCTACTTTCCAATGGGCCCAGAACCGTTGCGACTAGAAGTCGAAGTCGTCGTCACCACCGCCGGAGCTTTCCTCCGGGGATTTGTTCAGTTCCTTTTTTGCCCACTCCTCATCCACGAGTCCACGAACTTCCAGTTCCTGAACGATGAACTTGGTGTCATTCCAACGGAAGCCTGCAAAACCCTTACGGTATTTGTCGGTGGTCAGTTTGACGGTGGTCTCACCGTTGATTTTGGCCTCGAGGACACCCTTTTCATCCTCGGAGCGCTTGAAGTAGCGCACCTCAAAATCGTAGGGCTCGCGCTTCTGGACCCAGTCCTTGGGGCTCTTGCGGTACATCTTGATCGGGCTGACGACGGTAGCAGTCTTCAGGCCGTCGTTGTAGACGCGGGCATTGGCTCCATAGGAGACGCCATAGAAGTCGCCACCACCATCGGACATGAGAACGAGCTCAAACTCGGGCTTGTTGATCAACAGCTGGAACTGGACCTTGGCCCGAATCACCACGCCGTCTTCAAAACTGGCGTTGACGATGTGGTAACCCGCCGTGTTTCCGGCCAAGACGTAGTTGCCGTCCTGACCGCTTCCGACACCCTCATCACCCTCAAAGATGGCGTTGGCGGGATCTCCGGCGAGGCGCTTCATGTCCTGCTGAAGTTCGGTTCCGGCGGACCAGTTCAGACTCAGGCTGCCTTTGGCGGAGTTGTACTCGGCGACACCGCTAAAGAGGCCGGGGAGTCCGCTGGAGAGATCGCTGTTGTCACCACCAACACCGATGTCGGGAATGTCGATGTCGTCGATTCCGGGGACTTCGTCTCCGCCTCCGTAACCTCCGCCGTTTCCGTTGTCATCGCTGGATCCGCTGTTGTTGCCACCACTGTTGTTGTTATTGGCCGCCAGTTCACTGCGTTTGGCAGTTTCTAGGGCTCCCACGTATCCGGTCTTGGCATCGCGGTAACTGCGGGCAGCACCATCGAAGTCACCGGACTCGTAAGACTGGTCACCCAGGCGTTCACGGTCACGGGCATACTCAAGGTCACGCAGCGCTTTTTCCTCTGCACCGGCATCCATCGCGAGCTGCTTCTTTTCCGCCATCAGGGATTTTTCCTGATCCGCCTTGACCTTCTCCTGTGACTTGCGACCGACCTCTTCGAGGGCACGGTCCAGGTCACCGATGGCGTAGCCGATGTACTTCTTGGCGCTCTTGGCCTTGCCGTCCTTGATGTACTTCAGTGCTTTTTCATAGCTTCGTTTGGCACCGTCGATCTCGGCGGAGGCGAGCTTCTCAGCACCGGCGGCCTTCGCTGATTCCAGTTTGTCGGAGTAGGCTTTCTTCTGGCCCTCGATCTCTTCCATCTCCCCGGCGATCTTGGTCACGTCCTTGAGGATCGTATCGAACTTCCTCTTGGCGGAACGGATCTGGGTACGGGCTTTTTTGCCTTCGCCATCATCGAGGTATTCCTTGGCGCGGTTGAGCACCTTGGTGGCCGCTTCAAAATCGGAGGCCATGTACTTTTCGGCTTCAGCCGCAGAGGCTTCCGACATGAGCGCTTCCGTTTCGGAAATCAACTCTTCAACCTGGGAAATCAGGTCGTCGGATGCGCCTCCGGATTCACCTTCAGGATCGGAAGAAGCATCTCCTCCTCCGCAACCGGAGATGGAGAAGGCGAAGACGGAAACCAGCAACAGGGCCAACAGTTTCCGCAGGGGGTGAAGAGTGCCATCAGGGGCCTGGGCAGCGAGGGACATCGCTTTCCTCCCGACATTCAGTTGGAGTCTGCAGGACAGACCGGAACAGGTTCTTGGCGATTCGGGAAACTCCCGACCCGTCGAACCGGAGAAAATGTTTACAAATGATTCTGGATCTTAGCCTTCACCGTCAGTGGGCTCAAGGTCAGCGGCGGGTCTGGAAGGCGGAGAAACCTCGAAATTGGCCGAACTCCAGCCCAGCAACTTCAACTCTCCGAGGAGTTGTAGCCCCGCTTCCATGGAAACTTCCTGATCCGCCTGAATTGTGAAGGAGTTCAGACGGGTTTCTTCCGGTAACTGAGCCAATCGAGGGGTCAGTTCTTCGAGGGTGAAGACGTCATCCTGCCAACGGATCGAACCGTCTTTGAGAAGGACGAGAAGAAGCCCTGAATCTTCTTTCTCCTGAGGGGCCACTGTGGAATCCCCGCGGGCCTGGGGGAGTTGGACGTCGATCAACTGGCGATCATCGAAACTGGCGGTCACCAGCAGAAAGATGACAAGCAGAAAGATGACATCGAGCAGGGGAGCCAGAACATCTCCCCATTTGGGTGCGGCTCCCTTGCGTCGCAATTTACGCGCCTTGAGGGTCGACATCAGGAGGCCTTTTCGGGGGTCTGGACCGGTGCCGTCTTCTTTGCTGTTTTGCGCGGAGTGACCTGATTGAGAAGGTCGACCAGATCCGCTCTGGAACGTT
>JAPOLY010000060.1 GCA_029976805.1 bacterium | reverse complement strand
CTCGGATACCTGTTGGATCAATCCATCGAGGATGTCAAATTCAGTGAGTTTTCCAGACATCCCGTGATCACCCGGGATTTGAACTTTGTGGTATCGGATGAGGTTCTTTGGCGAGATCTCTCTTCTGAAATCGATGCCGCGTCTCTGGAACATATGGAGTCTCGAAGGTTTATCGACATGTACCGGGGAAAGCAGGTTGGTCAAGGGCGGAAAAGCATGACCTTTTCGCTGACCTTCCGCGCCGCGGATCGGACCCTGACCCACGAAGAGATCGATCAGTCGGTCGAAAGACTGGTTGGCAGGTTGGGTGAGAAACTTCAGGCAGAACTGCGAAGCTGACCGAATCACTCAGGTCTGGAAGCCCCGTCTTTCAAAACCAATCAGCCCCGAGTGCTGAATCGCGATGGGTTTTATTCCTGAATGACCACGCGAGTTCCGCTGCGAATCCATGGGTAAATTGTTGTGACGTCTTCGTTGCGCAAACGAACACAACCTTCTGAGCACAGGGTTCCGATGGATTCCGGATCGTCGGTACCATGGATGCCAAGACCGAAGTGAACACCGTCCTTGAAGCCGATCCAGCGATCACCCAGAGGATTTCCCGGTTCTCCATAGGGAATTGACGGGCGACCATCGCGCGGTTGCCACATCGGTTCCTTCTGGCGGATTCCGACGACAAACTCGCCAGTGGGAGTTCTCTTTTCAATACGGCCGTGGCCCACAGGGAATCCCATCAACCAGCGGCCATCCAGATAAACGTCGATACGGAAATCACTCTTGTCCACATTGACGGTGACTTCGCCGTTGAGGATCTTGAGTTTCTGTCCGGGATGAATGACGTCGCTGTTGAGGCCGTTCAGGTTTTTCAGAGCGTCGACGCTGGTTTTGTTTCTCTGGGCAATGACCGAAAGACTGTCTCCGGAAATGACGGTGTCAAATGTGGAGACTTCGGGAAACTCTTTGGAGGACAGCACCCACTGATCGACCAGATTCCACAACTTCGAGCGGAGTGGGGCTTTTGATTCAAGATCGGACGCGTTGATATAGGCCGCAGTCAACAATTCCCAGGTTGCCAGAGCCGACTTGGAATCTGCGGTGCCATATTGGTCTGCGAGGATTTCTGCAGACAGTCCGTAACCGGGAGCGCTTGGACCGTTACTGTGAATCTCCTGAGCCAGTTGGATCAAAGCGTCACCGGAAACTTCTCCCAGCATCAACCTTCGTGCTTCTGCTGCGGGGGCACTGTCGGGAGATTGTGCAAGAAGAGTTTTAAGGTTGCCTCGGCCTTCACCAATTAATGCCGGTTTGTTCGTCGAAAGGAGCAGTTCACTCAACTTGACAAGATTTTCAGGAGTGTTGAATCGGGCAATCTCTTCTCGAAGCATGAGGATCTCACGATCGAGGGGGCTCATGGTTGCGCTGGTTTCTTCCCCTGAAGGATTCGGCATCGTGGCTTCGGCGTTGGTGGATGAGGAGGTCGTTTCAGTGGAACCTTTGGCGCCGGTAGAGGTTCCGGAGACCGCTTCGCTAGGAGTGCCGGTTTTCGAAGGCTCGGGAGCATTCGGGTTACCGTTCCATTGGGAGTAAGCCCACCAGATGCCACTACCGATGATTGCAATCAGGATAAAGTTGCGCATTTGTTTTCCCCCAGGATCAGGTCTTTTCTTTCCGCAAAACGCGGTGAATCGACGATCCGTTCCTCTGATTCATACATTTCCTACGGGATCTCACCGCTCATAACGGGGTTCGACTCACCGGAGTGAGTTCCCGTTTCAGCGAGCGGCAAACTTCTGCCCTGTCTGATTCGACTCAAACAGCATTCTAGATCGCCTGTGGCGGTGAAGCCATAGGTGAGATCTGATCAGCCGAGAATCGTCTCTACCGAAATCCGCGACAGCTCGATGAGCCAGTCGGGGAAGATTCCGAAGACGATGGTGGCGATTCCGCAGGCCCCGACCGTGAATTGAACTCCCCAGGGAGCGGGGATCAGATCGAAGGAGGATCGCGGATCTCTGAACCACATCGCAACGATGGGTCTCAGATAGTAATAAACACTCACCAACGAAGTCAGGATTCCGATGACCGCAAGTTGGACAAATCCGGCACCGATCGCATCGCTGAAGATCATCAACTTGCCGATGAAGCCCGCAGTCAGCGGGATTCCTGCGAGGGAGATCAGGGCGACAGTAAAGCCGAGAGCCAACAGGGGCCTGCTTTTGGCGAGTCCATTGAGGTCGCCCAGTTGATCCTTGTCTGTGGCCTTGCTGAGGGCTGTGAGAACCCCGAAAGCTGCCAGTGTGGTTCCTGCGTAGGCACACAGATAAAAGGGTAATGAAGCCCCGATGAGAATGTCGTCCCCGGAGAGGGCGACGATCAATGGGATCATCAGGTATCCACTGTGAGCGATACCGGAATAGGCCAGCATTCTCTTGAGGCTTTGCTGATTCAGAGCGGCCAGATTGCCGAGGATCATCGTCACGATGGAAAGGGCTATCAGGATCTGGTCCATGTAGGCTCCTCCACCGGTGTGATAGAGGAAGCGGCATAGAGCGAAGAAGCTGGAGGCTTTGACGGCGACGGCCATCCAACCCACGGCGAGAGTCGGTGCTCCCTGGTAGACGTCCGGAACCCACGAGTGGAACGGGACCACGCCAACCTTGAAGGCGAAGCCGATGAGGACCAACAGGGCACCGACAGCAAAGAGAGCGTCGTCACTGGCTCCGGCAGCGGCAATGTCACTGAATGAGAGAGAAGCTCCACTCAGGCCGTAAATGATCGCCATTCCGAGAAGAAGGAATCCGCTCGAGAAAGCTCCCATGACGAAGTATTTGAATGCTCCCTCACTCGCAGCCTTTTGCTGGCGGAAGAATCCTGCAAGGACGTATACCGCAAGAGAGAGGGTTTCAATGGCGACAAACATGGAGACCAGATTGGTGGATTGGCACAACAGAACCATGGCACCAGCACTGAAACTGACCAGGGCGTGGAACTCTGCCCGATTGTTTCCGCTACTGGAGAGATAGCCTCCCGCCATCAGGGTGCAGAAAAGGCTGGTGACGATGATCACTCCCGCACCCAGACGACCAAAGAGGTCGTCGGTCATGGCCCCGGCGTATAGCTCACCAGTGGAGGCGGCTGTGCCCTGCACGAAGAGGGAGGCCAGTGCCACCAGGGCTCCGGTCGCACCGATCATCGCTAAATGGGTTTTTTCCTGGCGTGAAGTCTTGTTGGGGTCCCCAAGGTCTGACATCAGTTGAATCAGACCTGTGATAAACAGGGCTCCAGCAGGAAGGACAGCGAGGATCTCAGCTTTGGAGAGGGTCAATGGTTCCATCATGACTCCCTAGTTCTGCAGCATCTGCACGTAAAGGCTCAGCGTAGGCTGAACCAGTTTGGTGAAGGTCGACGGGTAAAGACCGAGCCAGACCATCATGATCACAAAGGGGCTCAAGTAGAGAATCTCCCGCGTTTGAAGATCCTGAACGTTCCTGTTGGCATCGTGAACGAGGGGGCCAAAGAGGAACATCTTCGTCATCTTCAACATGTAAAGTGCTCCAAGCACGACACCTGAAGCGGCCAGAATCCCCCAGACGGCGTCCGCACGGAATGCACCGAAGAGGATCAGGAACTCACCGACAAAGCCGTTGAGGCCCGGCAATCCAATGCTGGAGAGCACAGCGATGATGAAAAACACGGAGTAAACAGGAACAACTCCAGCGAGTCCGCCGTAATCCGCCAGCTCGCGGGTGTGACGGCGCTCATAAATGATCCCGATCATCAGGAAGAGCATTCCGGTCGACAGGCCGTGGTTGACCATTTGAAGAATCGCCCCGGTGAGAGATTCAACATCGTTCATGAAGCAGGCCAGAACGACAAACCCAAGGTGACTGACCGACGAATAGGCGATCAACTTCTTGATATCTGTCTGAACCAGTGCCATGCAGGCCCCGAAGATGATTCCAGTGACAGCCAACCAGCAGAATTCCTCGCGCAAATCCATCGCCGCCTCAGGGAAGAGGGGGATGGCGAATCGCAGTAATCCATAGGTACCCATCTTCAGCAACACACCCGCCAGCACGACCGAGCCTGCGGTCGGCGCCTGAACGTGCGCATCCGGCAGCCATGTATGCAAGGGGAAGAGCGGCACCTTGATGGCAAAAGACAATGCAAATGCCAGGAAGAGCCAGAATTGCTGTGTACCGTCGAGAGGGTTGGTGGTTCTCAATCGCTCCAGCAACAGCGGCAAGTCAAAGGTGCCGGCATGGTTGTAGAGATAGAGGATCGCCAGGAACATGAAGAGACTGCCGACCATCGTATAGATGAAGAACTTTAACGCTGCATAGACCCGGTCTTTGCCTCCCCAAATACCGATGATCAAGTACATCGGCACCAGCATTGCCTCATAGAAGAGATAGAAGAGGATGAGGTCGAGGGCGACAAAGGCACCAATCATGCCGGTCTGCAAGAGCAGAAGGGCGATGTGGAACTCTTTGACCCGTGAATCGACCGCTTTCCAGGTACTGAGGAAAACGAAGGGCATGCTGAAGCTCGTCAGGAGAATCAGCAGTACGGAGAAACCATCGACTCCCAGGTGGTAGGAGATCCCGAGGGATTCGATCCACGGAAGGTTCTCTTCCATCTGCATGGTTCCCACGGTGGCATCGAAATTGCCCACCATGATCAGGGAAAAGAGCAGCCCCAGAAAACTGACCATCAGGGCAATTTGGCGGATCAGCGCCTTGTTGTTGCGGTCGATCAGAGTCAACAACAGGGCACCCAATGCGGGAGTCAGGGTCACAAGACTCAGAATCGGCATCTTGAAGGATTCGAGTTCGGGAATCATTGTGCACCTCCCTTCGCCAGTTGGTTCAGAAGGATGTAGATCAGGACCAATGCGCCACAACCGAAAGTCAGCAGGTATCCGGGAATGAATCCGGTCTGCATTCTTCGGGTTAGCTCACCGAGTCCTCTGACGAAGAGGGCGGAGCCTCCAACCAGAAGCCGGTCGATCAGGACCTGGTCGATCAGGGTGTGCATCAACTGACTGATCGCCTCGAATGGGCGCACAATCAGGAATGCATAAAGTTCATCGACGTAAAACTTGTTCTCGGAGAGGTTTCCAAGAAATGCTCCCGGCGCACTGGAGCGGAATGCCGCGGGTAAGCCACTTCCATTGCGATAGAAGAGATAGCCCACGAGAAGTCCTGCACCGGCGATCGCGAGGCTGATGAACATGCTGGTCCATTCTCCGGCATGAAGAATGTCCAGTTCCTCCGGAGTCATGTTTGCATGGGAAACATGCAATCCGGTGAAGTGTCCGAGTATGGCGTGTCCACCCAGGAACTCGGGGACATTGAGGAACCCACCCAGTGCACTGGCAATGGCGAGGACGAACAGTGCGAAGCCGATCCAGCCACCCGGTTCATGGACCTTGCCCTCCAGTTTGGCGTCGACATTGCTATTGCCCCAGAAGGTCATGGCCACGCAACGCATCATGTAGAACGCGGTCATGCCCGCTGTCGCCACGGAAACGTACCAGAACATCGTGGCCAAAGAGTTGCCATCCATGATTCCGGCTTTGTAGCCCGCAAAGAGGATCTCGTCCTTGGAGAAGAATCCTGCAAGAGGGGGCACCCCGGCAATGGCAAAGGTTCCAATGAGGAAGGTCAAATGGGTAAACGGCAACTGTTTGCGCAGGCCGCCCATCTTTCTCATGTCCTGCTCATGGTGCATGGCATGAATCACCGCACCTGATCCGAGGAAGAGCAAGGCCTTGAAGAAGGCGTGGGTGACCACATGGAAGAAGGCTGCCGAAAAGGCACCGACACCGATGGCGAAAAACATGTATCCGAGCTGACTGACAGTGGAATAAGCGAGGACCTTCTTGATGTCGTTTTGTGTAAAGGCGATCAGGGCAGCCAAGAGAGCCGTGCATGCTCCGACGACGGCGACGATGCTGAGGGCCATGGGGGCCGCTTCAAAGAGTGGCATGAGTCGGCAGCAAAGATAGACCCCTGAAGTCACCATCGTTGCCGCGTGAATCAACGCGGAAACGGGAGTGGGGCCTGCCATGGCGTCAGGAAGCCAGACGTAAAGGGGGATCTGCGCACTTTTTCCGGTGGCACCGATGAACAGCAGGATGGCGATGGCGGTGATGACAGCCATGCCTCCGGTTCCCGTATCCGGATCAGCCATGAAGCCGGTGGTCTCCATGGAGACCTGGGCGATGTTGTCAGCATTGGTCAGGGCAGACATTTCCAGCGTGCCGAAATAGATCAGGCACAGGAACATCCCGAGAAGGAATGCCAGGTCGCCGACCCTGTTGACAATGAAGGCCTTCTTGCCCGCAGCGCAATTTTCGTCCTCCTGGAACCAGAACCCGATCAGCAGGTAGGAGCAGAGGCCGACACCTTCCCAACCGATGAACAACAACAGCAGGTTGTCACCGAGCACCAACAACAACATGAAGGTGGTGAACAGGTTCAGGTAGGCGAAGTATCGGTGGTAACCGGGATCACCCTTCATGTACCCAATGGAGTACAGGTGAATGAGCGATCCGACACCAGTAATGACCAGGCACATGACAGCACTGAGACCATCAAAGTGCAGTGCAAATGGGATCTCGAGAATTCCATCAAGCCAGATCCACGGAAATCCATCCCAGTGGAGAGCTCCGGAAGAGGCCGGATCGATGATTTTTCTCCATGCACCGAAGGAGACCATGAAGGCCAGCAGTGGTGCGACGGAAGCGATGACGGATACGGCCCTGTTCCCCAGGCGTTTGCCAAGGATTCCATTGAGGAGGAATCCAAGGAATGGGAAGAGCGGGATCCACAGCAGATTACTGTCCATTATTTCCCCCTCAGCCGCTCAACCGGCAGAGTTCGCGGAGGTCGATGGTTTTCCACCTGCGCCAGATCAGCAGCAGCAGGGAGAGACCAATCGCAGCCTCGGCGGCGGCAACCGCAAGAACCATCAGTGTGAAAATCTGTCCACCGTGCTCGCCAGAGGTGGTCGAGAGGGCATGGACCCTTCCGAAACCGACCAGGGCAATGTTGACTGCATTCAGCATCAACTCGAGGGACATCAGCACGACGAGAATGTTGCGTCGGGCAAGGACGCCGTAGATCCCGATGCTGAAAAGCAGTGCGCTGAGATAAAGGAGTGCTGGCAGACTAAACATCGGTCACCAGCCTCTCTTCGTTGGAGTCATCCTCATCCGCGGAGGCTGGTCTCTGTTTCATGGCAATATGCACAGCGCCAATGATTCCGACGAGGATCAGGATGGAAGCCACTTCGAAGACCAGCAGGTGCTTGCTGAACAGTTCGTAACCAAAAGCCTCGATGGCTCCATGGGTAGCGGGGACTTCAGCGAGTGCGGGAATGCCACCGGGAGTGGTCATTTCTGTCACCAAATCGGAATTGCTGATGCCAAAGGTCAGTAATGCGAAGACCAGAAGAGAAACTCCTGCGGCAAAAGCTTTCTCGGAGGTGCCGCCTTCATCCGGGAGGGTCTCGTCTCTCGGGTTGATCAGCATGATCACAAAGAGATACAGAACCATGATGGCACCTGCATAGACGAGCAGCTGCATGAATCCCAGGAAGGTCGCGTCCAAAAGCATGAAAATCCCGGCGACCATGGCGAACATGACAACCAGGAATAGTGCTGAGTAAATCGGGTTCTTCCTCGTGACTACGAGGAAGGAACTGAGTACTGAAACAGTAGCCAGAATCCCGAATACCAGATGTTCTAACCAACCACTCAACTTTTCGCCCCCATCTTCGGTCCCATTTGATTTCTCAATCCATCAAAGGGAGAGGAGTTTTTCTTTGTTGTAGATTTTTTCACCCCTGCTTCTGGAGGGGATGTTGTAGACCGGAGTCAACTCGATGGCGTCGCAGGGGCACGCTTCTTCGCACATGCCACAGTAAATGCAACGCATCATGTCAATGTTGAAGAGGCGGGGCCTCTTCTCCCTGTCGCCCCAGGGGGCCTCCTCTGCAACGATTTCGATGCAATGTGCAGGGCATGCTGTGGAACAAAGGAAGCAAGCCACGCACTTTTCCCTGCCGAGTTCGTCGCGCTTCAGGCGGTGCTCACCCCGATAGCCTGGAAACGGTGTCCGTTTTTCAGCGGGGTAGTGGATCGTATTAGGTTCATTACGAAGAATGTGGGAAAGGGTGTTGGCGAGGCCCTTGATGAGGGGCATGCCAAAGGCCGCCTTCTCCCGAGGGACAGTCGTTGCCGTTTCCGGTTTTTCTTCTGGGGTCGCTTCGTGGTTTGCCACGGGGACACCTTTCTTCTTCAGCCGCTCCTACCAGGGAAGCGGAATCAGCCAATTCCAGCCAAGCACTCCGGAGAGAGCGGTCAATCCAAGGTTCAAAAGGGACAACGGAATAAAGACTTTCCAGCCAATATTCATCAGTTGATCGTAGCGGAATCTGGGAAGCGTCCAGCGCACCCAGATGTAGAAGAAGAGCAAGAGGACCAGTTTGCTCATGAAGATTCCCACGCTGAGTGCCACGTCAACGATGGACGGGCTTGTTGGGATCTCAACCCAGGGCAGGCTCCAGCCACCGAGGAACATCGTCACCATCAGTGCGGACATGGTGATCATGGCGACATATTCACCCATGAAGAACATGGCGAATTTGAGGCCGGTGTATTCGGTGTGGAATCCTCCCACCAATTCTGCCTCACACTCGGGGAGGTCGAATGGAAGGCGATTTGTTTCTGCAAATGCGGCAACCAGGAAAATGAAAGCGGCGAGGGGTTGCTGGAACAGGTTCCACTCCAGCAGTCCTGCCGTTCCAGCAGCCCACTGTTGCCGGATGATGCTGTTCAGGTCGACCGTCTCCGCAGTCATCAGGATGGCGATGACAGAGAGTCCCAAGGCGACCTCGTAGCTGATCAACTGGGCAGAAGCGCGCAGTCCACCGAGCAGGGAGTATTTGTTGTTGGAGGCCCAACCGCCGAAAGCGAGTCCGTAAACTGAAAAGCCTCCGATGGTCAGCAGAAAGATCACGCCCACGTCAAAGGAGGCCACCTGCAGGTCCATGCCAACCGGAATCACCGTGAAGGCAAGAATCGCCGGAGCGTAGACGAGGGCGGGGCCCAATCGGTAGATCCATTTGTCGACGCCTTCAGGGGTCAGGTCCTCCTTGAATGCCAACTTGATGACATCGGCGAGAGGTTGCAGAAGACCCACGGGGCCCACCTGATTGGGGCCGATCCGGTCCTGAATCCATGCGGCCAATCGGCGCTCAAAGTAGACCAGAGCAGGAACGACTTGCAGCACCGCTGCAAAGATCACGATGGCTCGCAAAGCTGCAAAAAAGAAATCGAGCAAAGGAGTGCCGGCGTCGCTCATGAGTGACCTCCTTCACTGCTCATCGCTGCTGGTCTTTGTGAAAGGGGACTTCCCGAATCACCAAGGCCGCTGTGGCTGTGACCGGAGAAAGCATCGGAAGTTTCAGAGAGTTCACGGAAGATGCCTGCCGCGGACAACGGACGATTTCGGAGATCCATATGAACCTGAAGCTCCTGCAATACCACCAACTCGGAAGGGAAGTGGTTTGAGGTCAGGGACCTGCAGGATCGAGTCCTTTGCGCCCGGTCGTCTTCGTTGACCCAGACGCCTTCCTTTTCAAGAGGAGCAGTGGCAGGGACGACGAGGTCGGCACCGTCACACCAGGAACCCTGTTGGGTGGCGAAGACGATGCGCTTGCCGGCTTTGGAGATCAGGTCATTCCATTCTCCACCGGCACCTTCAAACCCGTCACCGCCGACGAAGGCGACGAGGGTGTCGATGGATCCGTTGGAAAGAGCGGATTTCAACTGGTCAGCGGAGGCCGTGAACAGGTCGCTGCCAAGAACGTGCTCAGCCCCTTTTCGGTTCGGATGCTTGTCCGCACTGATTTTGAATCCGCCGGGGAAGGTTTCTTCAGTACCGGCAGCTGGAAGCCAGCCGGCGATGGTGCTACCGCCGAGAGAGTTGGCGATGCTGCGGACCAAATGAAGTTCTTCGCAGGTCATGTAGGGGTCGACAAGGAAAGCGGTGGAAGAAGAACTGCTGAGTAACTGGTGGAGAGCTCCACTGGTTCCTGTGGGCGAAACGGCTTGACCGTCATGCTGTGCGCTTTCGAGGCGGCTATCGGCATAAAGGTGTCTCCAACCGTAGCGGCCGTGGTCGCACATCCACCAATCGTTAACGTCCAGATTCTCTCTGGGTGTCAGCCTTTTGACAAAACCATCCAGAGTTTCAACTTCCACGTTGCAGCCTCTGGAGCACCCTCCACAGACGGAAGAGGTTTTGTCCATATTCCAGACGCGGGCTTCGTATTTGAAGTCGCTGGAGATCAATGCTCCGACGGGGCAGATGTCTACGGTGTTGCCTGCCAGAGAATTGTCGATGGGGACTCCCGGGAACACGTCGACAACGGAGCGGTCGCCACGTTCAACGACGCACAGTTCACCGGTGCCACTGATCTCGTCACAGAATCGGACACAGCGGGTGCAAACGATGCAGCGGTTGCCCCAAATGTCGATGGTTGGACCGAGCTCCTTGGTGTGGCGAATGTTTTTGTCCTCGACGAATCGACTGCGATCGGGACCGTGCTCGTAGGAATGGTCCTGAAGAACACACTCACCGGCCTTGTCACAGACGGGGCAGTCGAGAGGGTGGTTGATTAACTGGAATTCCATCACCGAGTTGCGGGCGTCAACGGCGACCTCACTCTGTGTCTTGATTTCCAGGCCTTCGGCGATTCTTTCCGAACAGGAAATCACCGGCTTCGGCGAACGATTGCTCTCAACCATGCAGATACGACAGTTACCCGCAATGCTCAGTCCGGGGTGGTAACAGAACTGGGGAATGTCAACACCATGGACTTTCGCAGCCTCCATGATGGTCATTCCCGCTTCGTTCTCGACCTCGGTTCCATTCAGGGTCCAGCGCACTGTTGAGTTGGAATCAGACATGTGCTGCGGCTCCTCCCGTGTTGGCGGGGTGTCGTTTGACCCACGCAGGGCTGCCACCGTTTTCGATGGCGGCGACAAAGTCTTCGCGGAACTTCTTGACGATGGATTCGGCGGGGAATGCGGCAGCATCGGCCAGTGCGCAGATCGTTTTGCCGACCATTCGATCGCAAACTTCTGTCACCAGATCCAGGTCCTCGATGCGACCTCCGCCGACGGCGATACGGTGGGCGATCTTTTCAAGCCAACCGGTTCCCTCGCGGCAGGGGGTGCACTGACCACAGGATTCGTGGTGATAAAAGCGCATGATATTTAGCAGGGCGTCAACCATGCATGTCGTTTCGTCCATGACGATGACCCCTGCAGATCCCAGCATGGTTCCTGCCGCTGCCAGAGACTCAATGTCCATGGCCACGTCGCACTCATCCGCGGTGAGAACGTGCGCGGAGGATCCTCCGGGAATGACCGCTTTCAGTTTGCGACCCTTCCAGACACCACCGGCGTGTTCGTCGATCAGGGTTCTCAGGGAAACACCCATGGGGAGCTCAAACACTCCGGGTTTCTCCACATGTCCACTGACGCAGAACAGTTTGGGGCCCGGAGAATTCTCGGGACCGATCTTTCGGTATTCTTCTGCACCGATTTCGAGAATGTAGGGCAAGTTGGCCAGGGTCTCGACGTTGTTGACCACGGTCGGGCAGCCAAAAAGTCCTTCCACAGCGGGGAAGGGAGGCTTCAGTTTTGGTTGGCCCCGGTCTCCTTCAATGGATGTCAGCATTCCGGTTTCTTCACCGCAGATGTAAGCGCCGGCTCCCCGGTGCACGGTGACGTCCAGTTTGAAATCGCTGCCAAGGCAGTTTTCACCGAGGATCCCTTCGGAGTAGGCCCGGTCGATGGCGTTCTGCAATCGATTGGCGCCGAAGACGAATTCTCCGCGGATGTAAATGTAGGCATGGTGAATGCCGACCGCCTTGCAGCAGATGATGATGCCTTCAAGAAGCAGGTGCGGGTTTTTCTCCATGATCAGGCGATCTTTGAAGGTACCCGGTTCGGATTCGTCAGCATTCACGGCGAGATACTTCGGCTTGTCCACTTGCTTGGGTACAAAGCCCCATTTCACGCCTGTGGGGAAACCGGCTCCGCCCCGGCCTCGAAGATTGGCGGCCTTGACCGTTTCGATGAGGTCATCCGGCTGCCAGTCGTTGAGGGCCTTGCGAGCCTGCTCGTAGCCCCCTTTGCTCTGGTAGAACTTGAGGGAGTGGCATTTGTCTTCATGGATGTAGGGAGTGAAAATCTTGCGGAAGCTCATCAGGCACCACCCTTTCCAGCCTCTTGGCGCAACTGTTCGATCAGGGCGTCGACATCCTCGAGGCTCAGGCCTTCGTGGTAATCATCGTTGCACTGAATGACCGGAGCAGTGTCACAGGATCCCAGGCATTCCACCTTTGAGAGTGTGAACAGACCACACTCAGAAGTCTCGCCAACACCGATGCCCAAGCGCTCCGTGACTCTGGAAACGACGTCTCCAGATCCTCTCAGTGCACAGGACAGAGTGCTGCAGACCTGAAGGTGGTACTTGCCCACACCGGCTCTGCGGTAGTGAGTGTAAAAGGTCACAACACCGAAAACGGTGGCGGGGGGGATCTCCATGAGATCCGCTACGTATTTCATCTGTGGCACACCCAATTCGCCGAATTCCGATTCGGCGATGCGCAGGGTCGGCAGAAGCGCCGCCTTGCGTGTTGGGTAACGCGACAGAAGCCACTCGTATTTTTTCATGGCTTCGTCAGAGAAGGCCAGTGTTTCAGTCACGGTCAACCTACCGATCCAGTTCGCCAGCGATCACATGGAAACTTGAGAGAATTGCCACCGCATCGGAAATCATTCCTCCCTCGGCAAGGCGAGGGAAAAGTCCGTAGTTGTAAAGTGAAGGGGGACGCACCCGCAGTCGGTAGGGAGTGTCGCTGCCGTCTGAGGCGAGGAAGAAGCCCAGTTCTCCACATGGGGCCTCAGTGGCACTGTAGATCGACTGTCCCTTGTCGGGGCGAATTCCGTGGCCGAGCATGACCAGTTTGAAGTGGTGGATCAGGGACTCCATGTCATTGTAGACCGCATCCTTCTCGGGAAGGCTGGTCTTGAAGTCGTCATGAACCACTTCACCCTGGGGCAGGGTCGCCATCGCCTGGCGAATGATTTCCAGAGACTGCTCGATCTCTTCCATTCGCTGCATGTAGCGGGCGAAGCTGTCCCCTTCCGTCTGGCTCGGAACCTTGAAGTCGTACTTGTCGTATCCGAGGTAAGGTTTGTCCTTGCGGACGTCACTCGTCAAACCACTGGCTCTGCCGACAGGGCCGGAGAGTCCGTAGGACAGCGCTTTCTCGGTGGAAACCTTGCCGATGTCCTTTACGCGGTCGACGAAAATTTTGTTGTTGAGGAGCATGCCGTGAATCTCATCGATGATCGGCGGGAACTCATCAAGGAAAGAGTAGACCAGATCGGGGAAGAACTCGGGGACGTCCCGGATGATGCCTCCTACCCGTGTCCAGCTGGTCGTCAGGCGGGCACCGCAAACCGCTTCGATGATGTCATAAACCAGTTCGCGTTTTTCAAAGGACCAAAGCATGACGCTGAAGGCACCCAGGTCCATTCCCTGCAGTCCGACACAGAGGACGTGGTCAGCAATACGCGAGAGTTCGCACATGATGACCCGCAGGGCTGCACAGCGGGGAGGGACTTCGATTCCCAGAAGTTCCTCGACCGCAACGGAGTAGCCCACATTGTTGTTGATTGCAGAAAGGTAATTCATGCGATCGGAAACGGTGACCCACTGTTGGTAGGTCATGTGCTCACCGAGTTTCTCGAATCCAGTGTGCAAGTAGCCGATCTCCACGTCCGCCTCAACGATGCTCTCGCCTTCGAGGGTAAAGACGCTGCGCAGTGTTCCGTGAGTTGCCGGGTGCTGGGGGCCAAAGTTCATCACCATGCGGCCGTCACCGTCATCCTCGGTCACAGAACTGACAGAGGACGGTCGGGCTCCTGAGCGATGGTCACGCCAGCCTTTTTCCAATTCCTTCTCCAGCGTGGCTGCAGAAGGGACAGGAGTGTTGCGGCCACTATTCTCTGGGTTTTGAGTCACGACGGACCTCCTCGATGTACTCGGGGGTGTGCATCTGTCGACCGATGCTCGTGGGGTAGGTATCGGGCTCTTCCTCGACCATGCGGTCACCGCGAGCGACCACTTTCGGGAACTGGCGTCGCTCTTCTTTCCCCTTGAGTGGGTAGTCTTTGAGCAAGGGGAAGGCCGGGTAGTCTTCCGGCATCAGGAATCGGCGAAGATCCGGATTGCCGTCGAAAACGATACCAAACATGTCATGGGTTTCGCGCTCACCCCAACGCGCGGAGTCCCACAGATCGAAGACGGAAGGAATCGCGTTGTCACTTTCGTCGAGCCACACATGCAATCTGAAAGTGTGGTTGGCGGTCAGGTTTCTCAGGACATAGATGATTTCGAAGCGCTCTTCCGTGTCTTTCCCGAGATGGTCCATCGCCGTGACGTCGACGAGGAAGTCGTAGCCTTGGGAGAGTCGGAAGTTTTCGAGAAGTGCGCGCTGGTCAGCGGTTCGGCAGCGCAGTGCGACCTGACCCTGATGCTCCACGCTCTCGATGACCTTGCTTTTGAGGTCCGCAGGCAGAGCTTCGTAAGCGGGATTGTTGTCAGCCATCAGCTACCATGCTTTCCACTGTCGAATCGGTCTTCACCGACGAGTTTCTGGATTTCAAAAACAGCGTCGAGGAGGGATTCGGGGCGGGGAGGGCAGCCGGGAACGTAAACGTCCACCGGGATGAACTGATCGACCCCCTGAACCAGGGTGTAAGTATCAAAGACACCGCCACAGGAAGCACAGGCTCCCATGGAAATGACCCATTTCGGTTCCGGCATCTGACGGTAGATCTTCTGCAGTACCGGCATCATTTTGATGGAGATACGGCCACTGACAATCAGCAGGTCCGATTGTCTTGGTGAAAAGCGCACCACTTCCGCTCCGAAACGGGAAATGTCATAACGTCCGGAGAAGGTCGCCATCATTTCGATGGCGCAACATGCGGTACCAAACGGCATCGGCCAGAGTGCGTTTTTACGCCCCCAGTTGACGAGTCCGTTAACGGTGGTGGTGAGAAAGCCTTCACCTCCAATGAGACTCTCTAATCCCATTCGAGAGCTCCTCTCTTCCAGAGATAAACCAGACCTCCTGCGAGGATCAGGATGAAAACACCCATTTCAGCGAGACCGACGATTCCCAGCTTTTTGTAGACCACTGCATAGGGAAGCAGGAAAACCGTCTCGATGTCAAAAAGGATGAACAGGATGGCAACAAGGTAGAATTTGACGGTGAAGGGTTCCCTCGCACTGTCGAGAAGGGGGACACCACATTCGTAGATGGTTTCCTTCTCAGGGTCTCTGCGTCGGGGGCCCAGTAGTTCGGAAAGCAGCAAGAGCACGGTGCCGACGATAATGGTCAAGATGGCAAAGACCGTAATGGCGAACAGATCCAGATTTGCAGCGGCAAACGCCGGCCAATGGATCGTCGGTATTGCCAGATCCGACATGGTTTGCATGTTTCCTCCCAGAGTGAACTCTGCATCCAGAACGCAACGAAACCGGAACGGAGAGGTCCGGCCCTCGTTGCAAAGGTGATCCCTCGCAAACACTACCTGAGTGATTCTAGATCAACCTGTTCTCCTTGAAAGCAAACTCCAGCGAAAACCGAAAAGGGTTTAGCGGGTTTACCGGAGGCATTCAGGCGGGATCCGGGAGGGCCATCCCGGGTCGACAGCCTGCTCAGAAATTGAGCCTCCGGGTCAGCGGGAAAGGGAAGCCGGGAGCCTGCGAATCAGGTCGAGGACTGCCGCGCCGGGAATGCTGCCTACGGGGGCGATATTCCAGCCCGGGGTAGCCAAATCCTCGAAATTTCGGGCCGTTTCGATCATTTGCTCCTGCAACCGGCAAAGTATCTGCAGGGACAGTTCCAGGCATTCTACAGGATCTGCTGATTTCAGGGTCGATTCGACCTCTTCAGGGACATGGACCCCCAAATAGCGAAGGAAAGCGAGGTTTTCCGCTTTTCGAACGGGGCAAAGGCTGATCAGCAAGGGAGTGGCGAGTAAATCCGGACGGGTGGCTTCAAATTCACGCCACAGTTGGGTGATCTCGTCGAGAGAGAAGAGGATCTGGGTCGTGAAAAAGTCCGCTCCGGCCCTGATTTTGGCTGCCATTCGCTCTGATTCGGGAATGGGGCTTCCCGGTCTGCCCGGAATGCAGATGTTTCCCAGCCTCAAGTTTGAGTCCGGGAATTCAGCCTTGAAGGCCTCGTTTGCTTCAGAAACGGTGGGGCCTGGCCATGGATGACGGTCATGGGGCGCACCGACGAGGACCAGGTCATGGATGCCGTATTCACGAACGGTTTCATGAAGCCAGAGGATTTGGCGTTCGAGCGGATCGTGGGCGACCACATGATTGACGATGATCGGCAGGCCAAACTCTTCACGGATTTTGCACCCGAAGACGCGACTGTCGACACGAGTCGAGAATTTGCGCTTTCTTTCTCCCCGAGCGTCGCGATTTTCTTCG
>JAPOLY010000049.1 GCA_029976805.1 bacterium | reverse complement strand
GCCATCGGTGTCGCCAATATGGAGATGGAAGCCTCCACGCTCTTCACCCTGGCATCGCTGAAGAAGTGGCGTTCAGGGTGTATCTGCACCGTTTTCGGGAGGCGCCAGCATGATCAGTTCCTTAACCCGGAGGAGAAGCCTGCGTTGGAGGATCGCTGCGTGAATGTGGCCCTCGATGCTTTGGTCAGCCTGGATCTGGATCGTCAGGAAACCTGATCCATCAGGATTCAGCACCTAAACTGTGGCAGGCAAGAGCTCGCCTGACCACCTGAAGGACCCGATCCCGGGAGTCGCGACCCGCCTGCAGCACCTCTTCGTGATTCAATTCCTCGGAATCACCGGTTCCCGCTGCCGCATTCGTCACCAGAGAAAAAGCAACGGCGTCCATTCCCAGAGATTGGGCCTTGCGAGCTTCCTGAACCGTGGACATCCCCACCAGATCCGCGCCCAATTTCCTCAACATCTGTACTTCGGCAGGAGTTTCATAAGTGGGTCCCGGCAGACCCGCATAGATGCCCTCCGCCAGCTCAGATCCATCGTCTCGCCTGGAGCAGTTCTGGATGCGCTCCTGCCAAAGGGGATCAAAAACGTTTCCGCTGCCCCCGGAAGTGATCATTCCCTGTAACTGGAAATCCAGATGCCCACAGATCAGCACCACTTCACCGGGTTGCCAGCCAGGACGGATCCCGCCGGCGGCATTGGTCAAAATCACTTTCCCACAACCGAGTCCCGCAAGGATTTCCATCCCGGTGGTGACGGCCTCCACGGAGTGCCCTTCGTACAGGTGCACCCGACCACCCAAAAGCAAAACGGGGAGATCCCCATGGTCGTAGGCGGTCCATTCACCGGCATGTCCCTCTACAGAAGGAACTGGCAGGCCCGGGATTTCGTGGCAGGGAACCCGATCCACTTCACGGAAGTCATCCCCCGACAGCTGAATCCCGGATCCCAGAACGATGCCCACCTCGGGACACCAGCCTCCCCAGCGCTCACGCAAATACCGGCAGGCGTCGTCGATCACAGAAGCACACCCACCACACAACCGGTCATCAGGGCCGCGAGGGTTCCACCGACCAGGGCTTTCAATCCCATCGCTGCCAGACGGGGTCTCAACCCCGGCTCAAGGGTGCTGATTCCGCCGATCTGAATCGCCACACTGGCAAAGTTGGCAAAACCGCAGAGGGCATAGGTGGTCAGGGTTTTTGATCTCTCTGTGAGACCACTTCCGCCTTCCCCGGAAAGCTCCAGGAAGGCCACGAACTCGTTGAGGACGGTTTTGGTACCGATCAGGGAAGCAACCGCAGAAACATCCTGCTGATCCACTCCCAGCAACCAGGCGAAGGGCCAGAAGAGATAGGAGAACAGAACCTGCAGGGACAGTGCTCCACCACTGACATATCCCAGAGCCCCATTGACCAGTGCCACCATGGCCACAAAAGCGATCAACATGGCAATGACATTCAAAGCCAGCATCAGTCCTTCACTGGTTCCTCGACAGGCGGCATCCAGCACATTGGAATCGGTGCGATGAATCTCCAGCTTGGCAGCAGAGGTATCCCCCTGCCCCCCTTTTTCCGGAATCAGCACCTTGCCGATCAGCAACGCCGCTGGGGCCGACATGAAACTGGCGGCCATCAGATGCCCCGCATCAATGCCCATGCCCACGTATGCCGCAAAGACACTGCCCGCCACGGTCGCCATCCCTCCGGTCATGAGGGCCATCACTTCGGAATCGGTCATCTTGTTCAGGTAAGGACGAATGACCAGAGGAGCCTCGGTCTGCCCGGCGAAAATGTTGGCCGCCGCTGCCAAAGATTCGGGACCACTGGTTCCCATCGTTTTCTGCATGACGCGGGCAATACACCAGACCACGAACTGAAGAACACCCAGGTGATAGAGGACGGCCATCACCGCCGAAACAAAAATGATGGTTCCCAGCAGGACGATCCAAAGTTGGAACCCGGCCCCTTCGACGTCAGGGAGAGTACCGAAGACCATCCCTGTCCCCATTTTCGAATAGTCGAGGATCCCCTGAAATACATCCTTGGCCGCGAGGGTCAATTCCGTGCCCGCAGCTGTTTTCAAAATCAGGAAGCCCAGAAAAAATTGAAGCCCTAATCCCCAGAAAACGGTTCGCCAATTGATATCACTGCGGGAGTTGGAAAGAAAAACGCACAATCCCAGAAACGCGGCGATCCCCAACAGGCTTCGAAACCGATCACCCATACTGGAAAGGGGCTTTTCTGATTCACTGACCGCTGGGGCTTGCTCACTGGATTCAGAACTCTGGGTCTCAGCCTGCGAGTTTGCATAAACACTGTCACCCAAGCCCAGCAGGGCAAAAATCAGGATCCCAAAGATTCCCAGCCGTCGACTGTGATTCAAGAGCATGTTGCACCACCCCCCGTGAAAAACTAAAGTTGAGCAAGCATACCCCCGCACAGGGAATCATGACAGGGACGAACAGGAATCGCCCCTTTCCAACCCCATGCGGTTCGGCCCCCGTCCACTTTCGAATCAACTGGAGGAACCGTGAACCAGCAAGGTGACCTTCCCATCGGCATTTTCCGAACCTATGACATCCGTGGCATCGTCGAGGAAGACCTCACCGTCGACCGGATTCGACAGATCGGTCTCGGACTGGGGCTTCATCTGGCCGAAGGAGACGCCCGTCAGATCGTCGTCGGTCATGACGTCCGTGAATCCAGCCCACGATTTGCCGAGGCGGTAACGGAAGGCCTATGCTCCGCGGGTCTCGACGTGATCGAAATCCACGACGTTCCCACTCCCGTCCTTTACTGGGCCGTCAAGCATTTGAACTGCGACGGTGGCGTCATGATCACGGGAAGCCATAACCCGATCAATTACAACGGACTGAAGATTACCCGTGGGCTGTATCCGATTTGGGGCGATGAACTGCAACTTCTTCATGGGAAATGCCTGACCGCCTCTCCCGTTGAAAACCAGGGCTCCCGGTCAAGTCGCAACATTCTCGACGACTACTTGGCATCCCGGGTGGATCGATTCTCTTTTCCGGAAGGATTCAAGGTCGCCATCGACTGTGGCAACGGCACTGCTGGCCCGGTCATTCTGCCCCTCTTTGAAAAACTGGGGATCGAAGTCGATGCCCTCTATGCAGAACCGGATGGAACGTTTCCCAACCATCTCCCCGATCCGGAAGTGCCCAAATACATGAAGGCTCTTTGTGATCTGGTCGCCGAAGGAGATTACGCCTGTGGATTTGGATTCGATGGGGACTCGGACAGGGTCGGACTGATTGATGAAAAGGGACAAAAGATCTCGGCAGATCTTCTACTCCTGGCTTTTGCCCGTCACCTCCTGAAGGAAGTCCCTGGTGGGAAAATCATCTTCGACGTCAAATGTTCCGACGATATCGAGCCTGCGATTGTCGAAGCAGGTGGAAAACCGATCCTGAGCAAAACCGGTCACTCCATCATCAAGGAGAAAATGCGTGAGACAGGAGCGATCCTCGCCGGCGAACTCTCCGGTCATATCTGTGTCAATCACAAGGGAGACGGCTTCGACGACGCTTTCTTTGCCGCCCTCCTGACTCTTGAAATCATGGCGCAAAATGATTGCAAGTGCTCAGACCTCTTCGCAGACATCCCTGTCAAAGTCTCGACACCCGAGGTCAAAATCCCGGTTTCCGAAGAACACAAGTTCGGGGTCGTCGACTACTTGATCGATCATTTCCGGGCCGATGCCCAGGGAGGAAAACTGGTTGATCTCGATGGAGTCCGACTCTCGTTCCCGGATGGCTGGATGCTGATCCGTGCGTCGAACACGACGGCGAATCTGACGGCCCGAATTGAAGGCCAGGACCGGGCGGCCCTGGTTCGCATCGGTGCCATCGTGGAAAGCGCTCTTCATGGACAGCCGGTCGATCTCAGTTCTCTTCACGAAGCTTTGGCGGAGTAAACGGCTCTCTTACTGACGGGCTTTGCGCTGCTTCTTCCATTCCGAGAAGCAGTCCCGGGTTTTGAAGAAGATCCACTGACCCTCACGGTCCCGGGCGCGGGCCGCAGAACTCTCCCGCTCCACCTCTGAACCGCAGATCGGGCAATTCAGGAATGACCGTTGCTCCTCTTTTTGACATTCTTCGGGGAGGTCGAAAAAACTTGCTTCAACGGAGCCTTTCTCGATTTCGCGAATCCTGAACTCAAGGGGATGAGTCAATGTGGCTGTAACGACATAGATCGTCCCGGATACGGGAAAACCTTTCAGATCGCGAATTACTTCGAAAACCTCACGACTGAATGCTCCCGTCGCTTCATGGAGCGGAGCGAATGAAAAAGGGATCTCCATATTTGCCAATTTCAGGTCGGCCACGAGTCGTCCATTTTCATAAACCTTGACCTGTCTCAAACCATCTTCAGCGACATCGGAAGAAGTGACTTCCTCCAACTCGATCTCGCGAATCGGTTCACCCTGGTTATTGAGACGAATATGGGCACCCTTGAGCAGTTCTCGTTTCTCATCTGCAGGAAGCTCTGCGACCCTGCGCACAAACTGTTGTTCCTGGACCCGTCGATCTTTCTGGATCCTCGACAGATCCGTCACCTCCCGATAGCGGGCCAAATCACTGGAAACTTCCCAAAGGACTGCGGGCTGCAGGTCTCCACGAAGGATTTGGATCAAGTTTCGCCGCTCGTCCAAGACCCATACTCGATCGGAAGAGAGAACCACTTTCTGTTGATACGTTTTTGATTCAGGGCTTCCAGGCCTGCCTGTGACCTCCTGAAGAAACGTCACCACTGGAATAGAATCCCCAACAGACGCATCAGCAGGTTTGGGGTCATTTGAAACAGAAGGCAGGGGAAGCGAAACCAGCGCAAGACACAACCATGAAAGCAACTTCATTACTTCTCCCTTTGCCAAACAGGAATCCACTCCGAACTCGCCCAACCCTCGAAATCCGGATTCAGCGAGATTCCCAAACCAGGGTCTGTCTTCAATTGGACGATACTTGAATCAAATTGAATCCCACCCTTGAAGGGATGTTCCTTCATAAAGAGTGGAGTGTCCAGATCGACCCAGTCGAAACTTCCCAAACCCCTGACCAAATGGGCGGAAAGAGTCATCGATAGCGGTGATTCGACCATTCCCCCGATCATCAGATTCTTGCCCGATTGCAGGGCCGCTTTATGAATCAGAACCGATTCCCAGGCACCACTTTTCTGGGTTTTCAAATTGACCCCGGAAAACGCTCCCTCATTAAAGCAAGCACGCAGACTCTCAGCGGACGTACATGATTCATCCGCGAGAATGGGGATTGGACAATGGGAAGCAAGCTGGCGGTTTTCTTCCAACGAATCCGCTGGAAACGGCTGCTCCAGAAAATCGACCTCCAGCCCATGGGCAGAAAGTTCCTCGACGAAACAGATCGCATCTGCCAAATTGAATCCACCATTGGCATCCATTAACAGACGGCATTCGGGATGAGCATTTCGGACAGCGGTCATTCTGGACAAATCCTGCTGAACGTCTCCGCTGAGCTTGATCTTCAAATCGGAAAAACCTTGATCCCGATATCTCTCTGCCGACTTTCTGGCATGGATCTCATCCCCGACAACAATGGTGATACCGGTTTCTGCTGAATGACCATGATCACCAAAGAACTGATAGACAGGCATCTGCAGGAATTGACCGAGCAGATCCCACCAGCTCATTTCCACTGCTGCCAAAAGGGGGCCGGGTACCTTTTCCGAGGACCATTGATCGGCAATCCATGACAGGGATTCAGTGGAATTTTGAGAGGGCGGCGAATGCTCAAGGAATGAAAAATCGAGGCGGGGAATCGCCTCAAGAACACCATCACGAGTCACGCCGTCATAGGCTGGAAAAGGTGCCGCCTCCCCCAGTCCAATATTCCCGGCAGTGTCGATTAATCGAAAAAGAACCAGCTCGACAACGTCGACAGCGCCACCAGAGATCGCGAAACTTTCATTCAACTCCAGATTGAGAGTTCGAATCTCCATTCGCTGAAGCTGCGGAGTCGAAGGAAGACTCATTCCCCCAGCACCCACGCACCATCGCGGATAATCTCACTCTCTTTACCATTGGAACTGCGACCGATCACCTGAACCGACTCGTCACTGATCATCATGTCGGTATGGGCAGAGGAGGAATTACAGCCGATCTCATCCAGCCGTTCCTGTGTGAGGCCTTCTCCACCCTCCAGGCAACTCTTGTAAGCATTACCGACAGCAATGTGACAGGCCGCATTTTCGTCGAGAAGAATCTCCTTGAAGACTCGTCCATTTTGAAAAATCGGAGAGTCCGTTCCCACCAGAGCCACTTCTCCCAGACGACGGGCCCCGGGGTCACTGTCGACATACGCCTTCAGAGTCTCTGCTCCTTCACTGGCATCGAAATCAACCAGCTCCCCCGCAGAGAAGGTCATCGTCAAATCCCTGACCAGTTCTCCGTTGACCACAAAAGGTCTCGTCACCCGAACCACACCCTCTGTGCGGCGCCAGTCCGGTGTAGTGAAAACTTCTTCAGTGGGAAGGTTTGGAACAAATTCCACCTCCCGCTGACTCATGGCTCCACCGCCTTCGAACCTTGCCAACTCAGAAAGGCCGACACTCAAATCAGTCCCCGGGCCGGAAAAATGGAGAGAGTCCAAGTGGAGTTCATTCAGACGACGGCCCCTCTCCTTGAGGTGGGCTCCGTGATCCCGCCAACGATCAAAACAATCCTCGCGGTCGGCACGGACGATTTGCAACAGCTCGTTCCAGAGGCAGGTTCGAGCCTCTTCGCCCTGGACGTCATCCATGATGGACTCTGCCCAACCAATCGTCGCAGCAGAAGCCACGCACCACTGAACCGCTGAAAGACCAATTCCTTCGCTGTAAAATCTCTTGGCCGCCTTGTGCCCTGCCATCCGAACCTGATTCATCTTGGACGCGGGAAGCCCAGCAAGATCAGACGGATCGCGAGGACCGATGAGCCGAACCACTGCGGATCGGGAATCGATCATCTCATCGAATCGAACAGGGATATGCGCAGGCACATGATCCAGAAATTCGTCCTTCGCAGAACCAAGGACACGAGCCCTTTGAAAGCGATCATCGGACAAATCGACATTGACGAATCCGGCTCCGGCTTCGTAGGCCGCTTCTGCAACCAGGACTGCAAAATCAGTGCTGACCGAATCGGCCCCAATCTGAAAAAACTGGCCCGGCTGCACATTGCAACCTCGAGTGACAATCAATTGTGCGTAGCGTTCCAGAGAAGCGCGGTCGACACCAGATAATGTATTCAAGGGGATATCCATTCACTGTTGATCAAGGATTGCCATCCGGAAACAGCCATACCGAATTCAAGAGGTCTCTTTTAACACAGGGGAAGACGCCGAAGAAGTTCCGACAACTGAATCACAGACTCAGAAAACCGTTTACCAGGCATCCAGCAGGTCGTACTTGCGCTTTTTACGGATTCGACGCGCGAGTCGCCCCTGCGTTCGGCGCTTGACTTTGTGATTATTCAGATCGTTGGCATCGTTGTAGACATAAAGGACTTCTTCTACGAAGTGCGCCCGAACACCGCTCATTTCAAGCATCGGAAAGGTCAAGGCCAAGTCAGTAGCAGAACGATAGTAGCGCCCCAACCAATCAACGAGATCCTTCTTGTTAATTTTGGAAAAGAGGCCCAAACGATAACTTCGAAGGTGAGAAGTACACCACCGATGCTTGCGATAAGCTCGCTCTTGAATGACCTCATTCGGAATCGGCTTGGAAAACTCCCCAGGACTGCTATCTGAAAAATTGATGTAACTGCCATAAGTCATCCAGCAATCAGGATCCGAATAGTAACGATTCAGAATGCTCAGTACGTCTGGACCATGAAACCAGTCATCGCCGTCCAGGTTGATCACGATGGAATTGGGATCCCTGACGGGGTTGTGCTCCAGAGTCGCCAGGTATCGATTCCCCAAGGCTCCGAGATTTTTGGGATTCTTGACCAAGGTGAATCGACGATCAGTACCCACGATAGACTCACACACCTCGAATGACTGATCCGTTGAAGCGTCGTCAGCGATGACGCAGGAAAAATCCTGAACCGTTTGCCCGAGGACGCTCTCGAGACATTTCCCGATCCATTTTTCAGCATTGTAGAAGGGAATCACGATGGTGAAATGGTTCATGATGACGTCAGTGGTCTCTGCTCCTGAAGGATTTCAGATTCATCGCTTCGGGAAAGCCCCAAAGTGTATTGCCGACTCCTGCTTGCCGACGAAACCACTTAATCAAAGTTGGGTGAAGAAGAAAAGGTCTATTTCGCAGCCGCCTGCCTTGTCAATCGACGATGGCCCTTCTCATAATCCAACGAAAAAAGCCGTGTGGCAAAGGCCACACGGCTCCAAAAACAAAATTGGTCGGGGTGAGAGGATTCGAACCTCCGGCCTCCACGTCCCGAACGTGGCGCTCTACCAAACTGAGCCACACCCCGATCTGTCCGCCATCACACTTCACCTCTGGAAGCCCGACAAAGGACTGAGAAGCATACCGAACAGGACCGAATCGGTCAATCAGACCCCGTCAGGCCGCCGATAATCAGGGATTACAGCCAAATCCTCCGGTGGAATCATCGTCCAGACCTGCCGCAGGAAAAGGTGCGGCCGGAGAAGGTCCATTCCTGAACAGGTACGCCACCACGTAGATCGAATCTGCAATATCGATCACTCCATCTCCGTTCGCCTCTGCTGCCTCGAGGCATTCCGGTTCTGCTCCTCCATTGAAGAGATACATCGCGATGTACATGGCGTCACCGATATCCAGAATGACATCCCCATTGACGACTCCACGAATGAAGCCGTAGGTGAATCCCAAATCGATGGACGCTGATCCCAGAGAGTTGACGATGTCCACGTCCACCTGGCCCACTCCCGCTGTTGAGGCAGGCAAGGTACCGGTCACGGTGGTGTCATCGACGACGGTCTGGTTCTCAAGGGGAACTCCGTTGATGGAAACAACCGTGTCAGGGGCAGCCAGAAATCCGGTTCCACTGACGCTGATCGTCTCTCCACCCAGGTAATGGCCCGTCAAAGGTGAAATCCCCTGTGCCGTTACCGGGATGATGTCGGTGGAGCAGAAATTGGTCACGATGGTCGGCTCCGGATCAGAGTCCGCAAACACGACTCCTACCAGTGAGTACACATAGGATCCAGGGTTCAGGTTCTCATCGACATATTCGAAGGCGGACCCATCGCTCATGGCGATCAGCTCGCCGTCACGATGAATGAGCACGTAGTCAAAGGGAGTGCACTCGGTCCACGTAATGACCGAGTCAGAAACTCCACCGGAACAGATCAGATCGAGACAAAAATCGGGAGGCGGAAGGATCTGTATCACAGAGTTGTTCTGCACCGGAACAAGGCTGGTACCACCTGAAACGATGACGTTCTCCACAGGAGGCGAACCCAGTGTCGAGCAAAACTCCAAAGCGGCATCAATCGGAGCAGCATCCGCAACCCCGATCAGTTCATACTCCAAAGCCAGCAAGTCATATCCAGTCCCGGGGTCAAGCGAGCTGCTTCCTACGAAACTGATCACCACTCCAACAGTCACCCCACCGGTCGTGATATTGACTTCATTGAAATCCGGAGAAGATCCCCCATTGACCGTTTGCGTGGTGGCACCGTCTGTTGCCGACAACAGGGTCAGGTCCGCTTCCGGGTGACAGACACCCAAAGACCAGCCTTGAACGACCACACTGGTATCCAGAGTCACCGAACTGGCGATCACATCACCGGTGGCTCCAGAGCCCCCACCAAGAGTCACCGTCGTTTCCTGGGCATCGGCTCCTCCAGATACCCACAGGGCACAGAGCAGGCCCAAAAGACAAGAAATTCTCGACATTGATCACTCCCTTGCATGAATAAAGCGGCGCTTCCGGGCGAAAACGCACGCAAACCCTCACCTCATAAACTCTACCGGGAGGGGTCATGGGGTCAATGGTCGAGGCTTCAGTCGGCAATCAGGGGTTGTGATTCAGGCACTCCAGTCATGAAATCCCTGACCGGTCTTTTTGCCCAAATGGCCTTTTTCCACCATTTCACGCAAAAGCTGAGGTGGGCGGAACTGCTCTCCAATTTGCTCATGGAGGACTTCTGCAATCGCCAATCGGACGTCGAGCCCAACCAGATCGGTCAGTTTCAAGGGCCCCATGGGGTGTCGATAGCCCAACTCCATTGCCTTGTCGATCTCCACGGCACTGGCCACCCCGTCCTCCAGCATACGAATCGCCTCGAGACCGATGACCAATCCCAGGCGACTCGTTGCAAAACCCGGGGAATCCTTGACCACGATAGGCTCTTTGGACAAACGGTGTGCAAGATCCACGGTCCGGTCGATGGCACCATCGGAGGTGGACTCTCCTCGAATCACTTCGATCAATGCCATGATCGGAACCGGGTTGAAAAAGTGCATGCCGACAAATCGATCGGGTGACTTCAAATTCGCAGCCAATTTACTGATCGGAATCGATGAGGTGTTCGAAGCCAGAAGGGCATCATCCGCGATGACCTCCTCCACCTTCTGGAAAATCGACTGCTTCAGGCCCAGATCCTCCGGCACCGCTTCGATAACAACTGTCGCACCCTGACAGGCTTGCTGAAGATCGCTTTCTGTGGTCAATCCCGATTGAACTCTCTCGCGAGCCTCTTCAGGAGTCTTGCCTCTGGCGATTCCTTTTTCAACACTGGCCTCAATGGCTCCCACAGCAGACGCCAATTGGTCTTCGGAAACATCACAAAGGGTTGTCCGATAACCGTGAATTGCGGCAACTTGAGCGATACCCGCCCCCATCGTTCCAGCACCAATTACAGTGATGTTTTCAGACATTTTCCTTCTCCCATCGAGAGCCAGATTTGCCCCCCCATGCTAACCGCACCCCTTTTGGAAAAAACGCAATCGACAGAGCTACCGGAGAGTCGATCAGGCCCTTGCCAAAACGACAACAGGGTGCCAATAATCTTTCAGAATCGACTCCCGAGCCCACTCAGAACAGCAGGAGACCCCACATGAATGCAGAGTCCGGATCGAATCCCGAAGTTACCCCCCGACTTCATGTCGAAAAAGCCGGTGCAGTTCGAATCCTGACGATCGACGTACCTCCGGCCAATTGCTATTCCTATCCGCTGATGAAACTGCTGGACGAAGCGATTCTGGAAGCACGATTCGACCCTGAAACCCATGTCATCATCCTCCGCAGCGAAGGCAGCAAGTTTTTCTGTGCTGGTGCCGATATCAGCATGCTTCAGGATGTCACTCCCGAATGGAAATACTCTTTCTGCCTGCATGCCAATGAGACGATCAGTCGACTCGAACAGACTCCCAAGCTGGTGATCGCCGAAATTGAAGGACATTGCGTTGGTGGTGGAATGGAAGTGGCATTGGCCTGCGACATTCGTATCGCCTGTGAAGACAGTGGAAAAATAGGAGTGCCGGAAGTCCATCTCGGTGTCCTTCCCGGTACGGGTGGAACCCAGAGACTCTCGCGCCTTCTTGGGAAAGCCGCTGCGATGGAGTGGTGCATCGAAGGTAAAATGATTTCGATGAATGAGGCTCAGAATGAGGGTCTGGTTCAAAAAGTATTCCCAAAAGAGGGTTTCAGGGAAGCCGTGCTGGATTACGCCCAGTCACTGGCTCCCCCAAAGGGCGCAGGCCTTGCCGTCGGTCTGATCAAGAGAAGCATTCAGGGTGGAGCAGATCTCGGTTTGCAGGATGGCCTGTCCCTGGAGAGAGAATTGCAACAAAGGCTTTTCCAGAGTGACGACGCCAAAGAAGGAATGGCTGCAAACCGGGAAAAACGATCTCCCGAGTTCGAAGGACGCTGAGAGGATTTCAATGCCGATACATGTCCGAAATGAAAATGAAGCTGGAATAGCAGTGGCCAGAATCATTCTGGATTCTGCACCTTTGAACATCCTCGATTGCGATCAATGCGATGAGTTACTGGAAGCGATCCTCAGCATTCGCGATGACGATGTCGCCAGAATCGTGGTCATTCAGGGGGATGGAGGCGAATTCTGCAGCGGAACCGATATCGCAGAGCACACCCCTGAAAAAATGCCGCAACTGCTGCCCAAGTTTCACTCCTGCCTCGATGCCATGCTGACTCTGGACGCCATCACCATCGCAGCAGTGGAAGGACACTGTCTCGGAGGTGGCCTGGAATTGGCTCTCTCTTGTGACCGGATTCTGGTCGACGAAAATGCAAAGCTGGGACTCCCCGAAATCAAATTGGGCTGTTTCCCTCCCGCTGGCTGGATTCAGATGCTCGCTCGCTCTTCCAGCGGTTCAGCGGTTCGAATGGTGTGCTCCGGTGAAATCAGCGAAGCCCGTGATTTCCCCCATTCCGGGGTTATCGATCAACTGGTTCCAGCAGCACAGATGCCTTCGGCACTGGAAGACGAACTCAAACCTTATCTGTCGATGAGTCCTGCCATTCTCGCCTTTACTGCAAGACAGTTTCACCGAAGAGCCCGCGAACAATGGGCACGACATCTCCCCGATCTGGAAAAGGATTATTTGGAGGGAATCCTTCATCACCCCGACTCTCGGGAGGGTGTCGAAGCTTTCCTCGAGAAAAGAACTCCAAAATGGGCAGATCGTTTGGGGCTCGTCGGTCCCGAGGATCTCGCGTTCTGACTCTGACTGACAGACAAGGGAATCGATGAACTCAGCCCAAAATATGACCCGGGTCACCATCCCAGCACACGGTGGCACGGAAGCACTTCACTTTGAGTCGGCTCCAATTCCGGAACCGGATTCCGGTGAAGTCATCGTCCAACTCAAAACGATGGCTCTCAACCACCTCGACCTTTGGGTCAGACGAGGAGTCGAAGGCCACCGATTCCCTTTGCCCCTGACCCCGGGCTGCGATGGAGCAGGAATCGTGACTTCTGTCGGCTCGGGTGTGGAGACCTCCCTGTTGAAGCAATCCGTTTTGCTTTCACCGGGTTTTTCCTGCGGTGAATGCTCATTTTGTGAGTCAAACCGGGACCCCCTGTGCAAACACTATGGAATCCTGGGAGAGACCTGTCATGGGACCTGCTCCGAATACGTCAGGGTTCAAGCGAATCAATGTCTGCCAAAACCGGATTCGGCCAGCTGGGAAGAAGCGGCGGCCTTCCCCCTCTCGACCCTGACCAGCGCCTCCATGATTGAAAAGGCTTGTCTTGAATCGGGAGAGACGCTGCTGGTGATCGCGGGGACCAGTGGAGTCGGCTCAATGGCGATCCAGATCGGTAAAAAACTGGGCTGCCAAGTCATCGCCACGGGGAGCACTGAAGAAAAACGCCAGAAAGCCAGAGAACTCGGGGCGGATCACGTTTTGGATCCCGAACAGGAATCCTGGTGGAAAGAGGTCAAATCCATCACCTCCGGCAGGGGAGCGGATGTGATCTTCGAAAATGTGGGCCAAGCCACTTGGGATCAAAGCCTGTTGGCTCTGGCTGTCGGTGGAAGGTTGACCACCTGCGGGGCCACGACCGGCTCCCTGGTCCCTGTGGAGCTCAAACGGCTTTTCTTCAAGAATCAGCAGATCATAGGATCGACCATGGGTTCCCGATCCCAACTCTCGGCCTTGCTTAAATCGTTTGATTCGAGAGAACTGGTTCCCCTGATCGACAGCGTCTATCCTTTCAGACAACTGGCGGAAGCCCATGACAGAATGGAATCCCGCCAATCAATGGGAAAAATCGTCCTTCAATTCTGAAAGAGACTCCAAACTTCTGAAAGAGACTCCATGTCTGAAGAACGTATCCTTCTGGAAGCAGATCCGGAACATGCTCACGTTTACCACCTGATACTCAACCGCCCTGAAAAGAAAAATGCCCTCGACGGCGACATGATTCAGGCTCTCCACCACACCCTGCATGAAGTCGAACAACTGACAGACCTCCGCTGCCTCATTGTCAGGGGATCCGGGGACAGTTTTGTCGCGGGAGCAGACGTAGCGGCCTTGAAGGCACGCGGAGCGCGGGAAGCTCTTCAGGGAGTCAACCAGACCCTCTTTCGCCGACTGGCAGAGATTCCCTGCCCGACTTTGGCGATGGTCCGCGGCTATGCACTGGGAGGCGGGTGTGAACTGGCCATGGCCTGTGATTTGAGAATCACCTCCGAAACAGCTCAATTTGGTCAACCGGAAGTCGGGCTGGGCATCATTCCCGCCGCAGGAGGCTGTCATCGACTGGAAAGACTCGTCGGTGTCGGCAAGGCCCGTGAACTGATCTTTACTGGAAAAATCATTTCCGCTGAAGAAGCGTGTCAAATCGGCCTGAGCAATATCGTTGTTGAGGATTCAGAACTGGAAGCGACCACCCGGGAGTGGGCCAAAAAGATCGCCAGAAATGCGCCGGGAGCCGTTCAACTCGCCAAAATGGTCATCAATGGAACACCGGAAGCTGGTGCCCACGGCAGTGACCTCATGGAGTCCATCAGCCAGGCGATCTGTTTTGAATCAGAAGACAAACACCTGCGTATGCAGAAGTTCCTTGATCGTAAAAAGAAGTAAATACGAGCCCGAGATCAACGGGACATAAAAAAACAGGCTGGAACGTCAAAGACGAACCAGCCTGAGTATTTTAAAAACCGGGCAACGACCTACTCTCGCAGTATTAACCACTACCATCGGCGTGGAGGACTTAACTTCCGTGTTCGGAATGGAAACGGGTGTGGCCCCTCCACTATGATCACCCGGAAACTCTGGCAACTCAGAAAGAATCTCAGAAAGAAACTCACTGCGCTGCAGTATTTCAAAGTGGTGGTTGGTCTATGTCACAAAGCCAGGATTTAACCTGTGAATGATCAATCTCGACTCTGCAAATCATCATTTCGAGGCACATGCTTACCCCAGACAACTGAATGCCCAGTTCGTGCAAATGAGAAATAGCGGTCAAGCCGATCGACGTATTAGTACCGGTCAGCTGAACATGTTGCCATGCTTACACACCCGGCCTATCAACCTGGTGGTCTTCCAGGAGTCTCATGCGAGATCTAGTTTTGAAGGGGGCTTCGCGCTTATATGCCTTCAGCGCTTATCCTTCCCGGACGTAGCTACCCTGCGATGCCGTTGACACGACAACAGGAACACCAGAGGTCCGTCCTCCCCAATCCTCTCGTACTAGGGGAAGATCTCCTCAAATCTCGTACACCCACGACAGATAGGGACCGACCTGTCTCACGACGGTCTAAACCCAGCTCGCGTACCGCTTTAATTGGCGAACAGCCAAACCCTTGGGACCTTCTCCAGCCCCAGGATGCGATGAGCCGACATCGAGGTGCCAAACCTCCCCGTCGATACGAACTCTTGGGGGAGATCAGCCTGTTATCCCCGGAGTACCTTTTATCCGTTGAGCGACGGCCCTTCCACACGGGACCGCCGGATCACTAAGCCCTGCTTTCACACCTGTTCGACTTGTAAGTCTCACAGTCAAGCACCCTTATACCTTTATACTCTACGTGCGATTACCGACCGCACTGAGGGTGCCATTGGACTCCTCCGTTACCTTTTAGGAGGAGACCGCCCCAGTCAAACTACCCACCTAGCACTGTTCCTCACCCAGATTCATGGGCCAAGGTTAGAATTCCAGAACAACAAGGGTGGTATTTCAAGGATGACTCCACAACAACTAGCGTCGCTGCATCAACGTCTCCCACCTATCCTACACATGCTGAACCGAAAGCCAATACTAGGCTGCAGTAAAGGTTCACGGGGTCTTTCCGTCTAGTCGCGGGTAAGTGGCATCTTCACCACTGCTGCAATTTCGCCGAGTCCCTCGTTGAGACAGCGCGGAAGTCGTTACGCGATTCGTGCGGGTCGGAACTTACCCGACAAGGAACTTCGCTACCTTAGGACCCTCATAGTTAGGGCCGCCGTTTACCGGGGCTTCAGTTCTGAGCTTCTGCCGAAGCATAACCCGTCCCTTTAACCTTCCGGCACCGAGCACGCGTCAGTCTCTATACGTCGACTTAACCGTCTTAGCAGAGACCTGTGTTTTTAGTAAACAGTCGCTACCGCCTTGTCACTGCGACCCCCCCAGGCATAACCCGAGGGGGCACTCCTTCTCCCGAAGTTACGGAGTCATTTTGCCGAGTTCCTTAACGAGGGTTCTCTCGAGCGCCTTAGGATTCTCACCTTACCTACCTGTGTCAGTTTTAGTACGGTCACTCACGCTTCAACCGAACCGAGGATTTTCTTGGAAGTCCTTCCGATGAGTTCGTTCAAAAAGAACTCCATCCGGGACCTTGACGTTATTGTCGCGGATTTGCCTACGACTTGTCTCGGACCAGAAACGCCCACTTTCACCCGGGCGATCACCATCCGGCCTCCGTCCCCCCTGTCCGTCCACGTGACTGGGGCAGGAATATTAACCTGCTGTCCATCGACTACGCCTTTCGGCCTCGCCTTAGGGGCCGCCTAACCCTGGGCGGATTTGCCTTGCCCAGGAAACCTTAGGTTTTCGGCGAATGAGATTCTCACTCATTTTATCGCTACTCATGCCGGCATTCTCACTTCCATACTGTCCAGGACTCCTCACGGTATCCCTTCATCCTGTATGGAACGCTCTCCTACTGATGTTTAAACATCCCGCAGCTTCGGTTACAGACTTAGCCCCAGAAATTTTCGGCGCGAAAGTGCTCGACCAGTAAGCTATTACGCACTTTTTAAATGATGGCTGCTTCTAAGCCAACATCCTGGCTGTCTTAGCACTAACACTTCCTTCATCACTGAGTCTGTATTTGGGACCTTAGCTGGCGGTCTGGGTTGTTTCCCTCTCGACCATGGAGCTTATCCCCCAAGGTCTGACTCCCGGGATACGACCGTTGGTATTCGGAGTTTGGCTAGGGCGGGTAGGCGGGAAGCCCCCACAACCCCGGTCAGTGTCTCTACCCCCAACGGCTATCACCCGAGGCTAGCCCTAAAGCTATTTCGGAGAGAACCAGATATCTGTGAGTTTGATTAGCCTTTTACTCCTATCCACAGCTCATCCCCTCGTTTTTCAACACAAGTGGGTTCGGTCCTCCACGAACTTTTACATCCGCTTCAACCTGGCCATGGATAGATCACTCACTTTCGGGTCTACAGCCTGATACTGAACGCCCTGTTCAGACTCGCTTTCGCTTCGGATCCGTCCCTGAGAGACTTAACCTTGCATCAAACTGTAACTCGCCGGCCCATTATGCAAAAGGTACGCGGTCGCCCGTGTCAAAGACATAGGGCTTCCACAGCTTGTAAATGCATGGTTTCAGGTACTATTTCACTCCCCTAGCAGGGGTACTTTTCACTATTCACTCACGCTACTATTCGCTACCGGATACCAAGGAATACTTAGCCTTGGGGGGTGGTCCCCCCAGATTCACGCCAGGTTCCACGGGACTGGCGCTACTCGGGAAATATCCGAAGGAACTTGTGCTTTCGTCTACTGGACTATCACCATCTTAGGTGGGACTTCCCAGACCCTTCGACTAACACAAGTTTTTGTAACCTTCTGCCCGGACTGCAGTCCGGACCAGATACTCCCACAACACCCGAATGACAACGCCTGCAGGCTTGACATCACCCAGGTTTGGGCTGTTTCCGTTTCGCTCGCCGCTACTCAGGAAGTCGAGGTTTCTTTCTTTTCCTGAGGGTACTTAGATGTTTCAGTTCCCCTCGTTCGCTTCCAGCTCCTATGTATTCAGAACTGGATTTCCCGTCTCCAACGGGAAGGGTTTCCCCATTCGGAAATCCCCGGGTCAGAGCCTACTGGGCGGCTCACCGAGGCTTATCGCAGCCTTGCCACGTCCTTCATCGCTTCTTGGTACCAGAGCATCCACCATGCACTCTTCTTAGCTTGACCACTATTTCTCACATGCACGCCGCGGATCATTGACTGGAAATCGGTAAACCGAAAACCGGGCCCGTGATCTTTGGAGAACAAGCAATCCAAGTAGTCCAGAGTTTCATGCGCTCTCGAAAAATGACTAAATTGCAGAGCAATTGAAATTGCTCACCTTCACTTTGTTAACATTATGACCAACCACCGAATTTTCAAAGAACGAGAAATGGAGATGAGGGGGCTCGAACCCCTGACCCCCTGCTTGCAAAGCAGGTGCTCTCCCAGCTGAGCTACATCCCCGCAAAACAGGTAACGATTCAGCCTGGCACACCAATGAAGGCGTGACCGTGCACCGGAATATCCAAAGAAATCGAGCGAATGGGCTTAGGTGGACTCGAACCACCGACCTCATCCTTATCAGGGATGCGCTCTAACCAGCTGAGCTATAAGCCCCTGGAAATCCAAAGATTCCGGGCAAACCGAATGGTCACCGGATCTCAAAAAAGGGCCCGCAACGTATAAGAAAGTCCCCAAGAAGTTCCGCAGGATGGTCACCCATCACAACGGTCCAAGTTATCCCTTAGAAAGGAGGTGATCCAGCCGCAGGTTCCCCTACGGCTACCTTGTTACGACTTAGTCCCCCTCACGAACCTCACCTTCGGCACCCCCCTCCTTACGGTTAGGGTAGCGACTTCGGGTGCGGTCCATTTGGGTGGCTTGACGGGCGGTGTGTACAAGGCTCAGGAACACATTCACCGCAGTATGGCTGACCTGCGATTACTAGCGATTCCGACTTCATGAAGGCGAATTGCAGCCTTCAATCCGAACTGGGGCCGGCTTTTTGAGATTTGCTCCACCTCACGGCTTTGCTGCTCATTGTACCGACCATTGTAGCACGTTTGTGGCCCTGGGCGTAAGGACCATGATGACTTGACGTCGTCCCCGCCTTCCTCCGGTTTGACACCGGCAGTCTCCCTAGAGTCCCCACCATTATGTGCTGGCAACTAAGGAAAGGGGTTGCGCTCGTTGCGGGACTTAACCCAACATCTCACGACACGAGCTGACGACAGCCATGCAATACCTGTTCATGCTCCGCCAAAAGACGGTCCCGCCCCTTTCGGTTTGGTACCACATGAATGTCAAGCCCAG
>JAPOLY010000095.1 GCA_029976805.1 bacterium | reverse complement strand
TTTGATCTCGAAATCTAGGAGTACTCCACACAAAAAAAGGCCCCGTCGGTGTTCTCCGACGGGGCCTTTTTTTTGGGGGTTGCGATCATGAGCCGGAAGAACCGGACTCCTGAACCGCCTCCGCAGAGACTATGGTTTTCACCGAATCTCCAGAGAAGATTTTGGTCATCGCCTCTTTCCTGTAATCAAAGATTCTTGCCAACTCTGATTTGACGTAGATGGCATGGGCCAACGATCCGAGAGGGCCGAAAGGCAAGGTATAGGTCACCCTGTCGAAGAAATGAACTCCCCCCTCAACCTCTTTGATTTCATGGTAGTGATACCAAAGGCTGTAAGGGCCAATACGCTGTTCATCCACAAAGGAATGCCGATCCTTGATGTGCTTGATCTCCGTCAACCACCTTTGAGATCCGATCAGCGGAATTCCAACCCGATACTCAATCAACAGACCGTCGTACATCACCTCCGGGACATCCGTAAGGATCGAAAACGACATGTCATCCGGTGTGATGACATCGAGATTTCTTGGAGTGCTAATGAACTCCCAGGCTGTATCGAGATCGGTCGGCAAAGTGAGGGATCTCTCAAGATTATGGATCTTTGGCATGTCGTCCTCCAAAATGTGGCACTGTCTGTCTACTTCAGGATACCTATGTCCATTATCTGTCGCTCTCGACAAATTGCCTGATCTTCGGGGTCGTGTACCTGCGATTTCGCCCTTAAATTACGTCCTTCAGGTCTACTTTTCCGTTACAAAGACGACCCGGGAGTCATTCATGAGATTATTCAGTAGTTCACAGAATCTGGCTGTCGAAATCCCAGGGCGGCTCGCAACCCTCCTCTTCCTGACGATGATCATCGGCTCAACCACCACTGCTGTTGCCCAAGTGGAAAAGATTCCACCCCAAGAGCCAAAAGTCACTCCCGCCCCAGAAAAGGTGCAGACCCAAAAAGTGCTCTTCATCGGTAACAGTTTCACCTTCTGGCGCGGAGGCCTCGATCAGCATCTGAAAATCCTCTCCCAATCGATGTCCCCTGAACTGGGATACGAAACCAAAGCCGTCACCCGGGGTGGAGCGTCGCTGGAAGTGATGTGGAAGCGGACTTCTGCCGCCGAGGAGATCCGCAAGGGAAAGTACGATGTGGTCATCTTGCAGGAAGACATCCCGGAGACGACCGTCGAATCTTTTCAGACCTACTCAAAGAAGTTTGTCGACCTGGTCCGGGAATCCGGTGCCCGTCCCATTCTCTTCATGGCGTGGGATTACCAGAGACTGAACTGGATCTCGATGAAGGAAATCGCAGAGGCACACTTCCGCGTGGGTAAATCCCTGAAGGTGGAGGTCGCTCCGGTCGGATTTGCCTGGGCCCTCTGCAAGGAGCGGCAGCCTGCACTGAATCTCTACACCCGGGATGCGGAACACCCCAGCGTGGCGGGGATGTATCTGTCCCTGCTCGTCATTGAATCGACGATCTCCGGAAAGAGCCCCCTCACCCGTGCCCCCAAAAAACTGGAGATTCCAGGATTGCAGCAACTCAATGAAAAGGGGCGAAACTTTCTTCGCGAAGTGGCGCGGGATGCCCTTGCAGAGTGGAAAAAGAAGAACTGAAGAACCCGGTCAGTCGATTTCGTAAATCAGGAGATCGCAGGGAAGATCCCCATTGGGGATCGGGATCCTGTTCGCAGGCTTCACCTTCATGGCTTCTTCAATCGCGCGACTGCCGGCCAGCAGGGCAATTCGCCAACCGTGCAGTTTTCGAAACACAGCTCCCATCCGATCGAGGAAATCAGGGGTCGCTGCCAGACGCTTGCCATAGGGTGGATTGCTGACGAGGGTCATCACCGGACCATCCGCCTGCAGATCAAAGACGGACTGCTCCTTGAAAGAGAGCCGAACCCCGGCCTTGCGGGCATTCCCCCTCGCAATGTCGAGCACCTCTCCGTCCACATCCCGTGCAATCACCGAAGGCCTCTGCCCCCTCGCAGCTCCTCTGAGTTCGCCCTTCATCAACCGGAGCTGATTCTCAGAGTCCTCATCGAAACTGGCCCACCGCTGAAATCCGAAGGTAGGGCGGGCCAGTCCGGGGGCCAGTCCCTGAGCCCACTGTGCCGCTTCGATGGCGATGGTTCCGGAGCCACACATGGGATCGATCAGGGGCGACTGACGATCCCAGCCCGACATCCGCAACATGGCGGCAGCGAGGTTTTCCCTCAGGGGGGCTTCCCCCGATTCCGCCCGATAGCCGCGCAGATGCAACGGCTGACCGGAGAGGTCGAGGTAGATTTTGAGTTTGTCATTGGCGAGATACACGAAGACGCGGACATCGGCATCATCCCGATCGATGGAGGGACGATCCCCCCAACGCTCACGGATCTGATCGACGATGGCATCCTTGGCACGAAGTGCCACAAATCCGCTGTGATTCAATTGGCTGCCCACCGTCACACATTGGACGGACAGGGTTTTCTCCGCCGTCAGATACAGACCCCAGTCAACCGCCTGAACCTCGCGGTACAACTCGTCGGCATTCGTCGCCTTGCCACGCCCCATCAGCACCATGATTCTCTGGGCGATCCGGCTCTCGAGGCAGGCACGCCAACCCTCACTCCAGTCTCCCCGAAAGGGGATCCCGCCTCGATTGAGACGAACACTCTGGAAGCCCAGCTCCCGCAGTTCATCGCAGAGTGCGCTCTCCGTGTTTTTACTGGCGGAAGCAAAAAATTCGAGGGTCAACGCTTCTACTCCTTCTCTTCCGCAAGGGGCCAGTCGGTGAGTCCTTCCGCCCCTCCCAGATAAAAGGACTTTCGATCCCAGGGGGTCAACGGCAAGTCTTCACGAAGACGCCTGCGCAGATCAGGGTTGGAGATGAAATCTCGGCCAAACATGACCGCATCGCATTTCCCAGAATCGAGGGCTTCCCTTGCGGTTTCCCGGGTGTAGCCTCCCCCGGCCACATAGAGCCCCCGCTCCTTGCCATCAAACGCCTCTCGAATGCGGGCACAGATCCGGTCGAGGCCCTCTTCACGAACCCCGACGGAAAAACTCTCCACCACGTCGATGAAAGCGATCTTCATTTCGGCCAGCCGATCCGCCAGAGTGCCGTAGGTCTCCAGCATGTTGTGATCATGTCGCTGCCCGTCCGCCTCTCCTCCAATCGGGGAGATCCGGTAGCCGGTTCTGTCAGAACCCACTTCACGGACCACCGCTTCGGCAACTTCCAGGGAGAATCTCATTCTCCCATCGAGTGATCCACCATACCCATCGGTTCGATCGTTGATGCCTGAACGCAAAAACTGCTCCAGCAGATATCCATTGGCCCCATGAATTTCGACACCATCAAAACCCGCCTCCATGCACCGCGCCGCTGCCAAACGAAACTCCTCGACAACCGCAGGAATTTCTGACTCCAGCAAAGCACGTGGATCTGAAACCGCCTTTCGTGTTCCATCCGCATCGATGTAGGTTTTTCCCCCACCATTCACGGCGGTTGCAGAGACGGGGGGTTGACCTTCCGGTTGCAGGCTGACGTGGCTGACTCTGCCCACATGCCACAGTTGGCAAAAAATCTTCCCACCCACAGCGTGCACGGCCTGAGTCACTTTTTTCCAACCGGTTACCTGCTCAGGAGTGTGAATACCGGGTGTGGCAAAATAACCATGTCCAGCGGGCGTGACCGGAGTGGCCTCGGAGAGAATCACCACCGCACCATTTTCGGGGTGAGCCCTCTGGGCGTAGTACTCCGCATGGAGTTCAGTGGGTAGATTGCCTGGCTGGGAAGCCCTCGAACGGGTCAGCGGAGCCATCCAGATCGGCCAGGAATCTTCATGGATTGCAGATTTGAACAAGATTCTTTCCCTTCAACGCTCCCAGATTACCTCAAAATGGCCATAAATGGCTCATTCTGCCCCTTTATTAAACCTTTACATAAAACTAATCCCACAGGCCTCATTGCTCGCCTACCCTTCAAAGCAACATTTCAGAAATCATATCTGAGCAAGATTAAAAAGGTCTGTGACCAAGACTCTTAATTAGGGGATAGAACCATGTCGTTTCAGTTCAAATCACTTTGCATTCTCGTGCTCATTGTTACTTCAACTTTGCTGTTCACTTCGCAGTCTGCCTCCGGTCAGGACGCCATGTCCCCCGTTTGGAAAAATGGACTCGGCTTCTCTACCGCAGACGGCAAAAACAAGATCAGCCTTGGAGGTCGTTTGCAGATCGATACCGGTTTCTTTTCTGAAGAGGACGGAGTCGATGAGGAAGAGGACGGCGTACGGATGCGCCGCGCCAGAATTGCACTCTCCGGCCTGATCAATGGCAACATCGAGTTCAAGACCCAGTACGATTTCACCGGTGGAGACGCGGACTTCAAAGATTTCTACATGGGCTTCCTCAACAAGGGTTCCATGCCCAGCGTGATCAGCAAAATCCGCGTGGGTCAGCAGTACGAGCCCTTCGGTCTGGAAACCCTGATCAGCAGCAAATACATCACCTTTGCCGAGCGCAGTTTCACCGACGTCTTCTCCCCAAGCCGGAACACCGGAATCCTGGCGTTCATGGACCCCTTCGAAAACATGGACAGCTCCTTTGCCCTCGGTGTTTTCAAGGACGACAACGGCTATGGAAATGCACAGGGAGACAATGAGCAGGCAGTCACCGGTCGACTGACCCTGGCCCCCATCAATGAAAAGGATGGAACCATTCTTCATTTGGGAGTCGGCTTCAGTTCGAGGAAAAACCCTGGAGCGACGATCTCCTACGACGCCAACGCTCTTTCCAGCCTCGGTGAAGATATTGTGGACGCCAGCCTCGCCAGCGAGCAGGTCGATCTGCTGGGATTCGAAGCCGCCTACAGTCAGGGCCCTCTGTCACTGCAGGCCGAAATGGTTCAGTCCTCCCTCGACACTGCAGATGCCACCGCGTGGTACCTCATGGCCAGTTACTTCCTCACCGGTGAAAGTCGCCCCTACAAGGCTTCCTCAGGAGTCTTCAGCCGCGTCAAGCCGGCCAACAATCAGGATGACGCTGGATCGGGAGCTCTCGAACTGGCAGTGCGCATCACTGAAATCGACCTGGAAGAGATGACCGCCGGCGAAGAGGCGGAAGCGGTCACCGTCGGTCTCAACTGGTACCTGAACCAGAACTCCCGAATCATGTTCAACCTGACCAATGCATCACCGGGCGAAGCCTCTGCCTATGGCAATGACGTCACCAGTTTCGTCACCCGTTTCGCTGTGAATTTCTGATTAAGATTGTTGTTTCTGGGGGGTTTCAGTTTGCATCTGAAATCACCGCTCGGCACTTTGCCGACAACTCAGAAAGGAAATGAAAATGAATCACAAAAAGTTTTTAACCCTGCTGCTTTCAACACTCATCCTTGCCGGTTGCACCAGCGACGGCGGGGGCTCAAATGACGGGCTTTCTGGAACGGTCAGGGTCGACGGATCCAGCACCGTCTTCCCCATCACCATGGCGATTGCCGAAGAGTTCCAGAACCTGCATCCCAACATGAATGTGCCTGTGGGTGTCTCTGGAACCGGTGGAGGATTCAAAAAGTTCACCATCGGGGAAATCGACATCAATGACGCCTCCCGTCAGATCAAGGACAAGGAAAAGGCCAAGTGTGTAGAAAACGGGATCGATTACATCGAGATTGCAGTCGCTTTCGACGGTCTTTCGGTGGTCACCCACCCCGACAATGACTTTGTCGATGCCATTACCGTCGAAGAACTGAACAAGATCTGGCACCCGGAATCCGCCGTCAGTAACTGGAGTCAGGTTCGTGCGGGATGGCCCGATCGTGACATTGAGCTGTTTGGACCAGGTTCTGACAGCGGAACCTTTGACTACTTCACCAAAGTCGTCAACGGCGAAGAGCAGCTTTGCAGATCCGATTTCATGCAGAGTGAGGATGACAATGTTCTGGTCAAAGGGGTTTCCGGTGACAAGGATTCTCTGGCCTTCTTCGGATACGTTTACTACAAGGAAAATGCCGAAAAACTGAAGATTGTTCCAGTCAGTTACAAGGGTGAGAGCGCCGTCACCCCCGATGAGACGACGATCAACAACGGCACCTACAAGCCCCTTTCCAGACCGATCTTCATTTACGTCAGCAGTGCTGCTGCAGTCCGTAAGGAAGTTCAGGAGTTTGTAAAATTCTACCTGAAGAACGCTCCCCAACTCGTTTCTGAGGTAGGATATGTGCCTCTTCCAGATTCTGACTACACGCAGAGTCTGAAAGACTTTGAAGCCTTTGTTGCCAAGTCGAGTGCAAGCAGCGGAGCTACCCAATAAGGATCTGATGGCCGAAACAGCAACTTTTTCATTAGGGAAATCAAAAAAGAGATCCCGTTGGATTGAAGAGGCAACGCGCAGTGGATTTTTCCTCTGCGCGTTAGCCTCTGTTTTGACGACCTTTGGAATCGTTTTTGTTTTAATCCGTGAAGCGATCCCTTTCTTCCAGGTGGTGCCCTTTTGGGACTTCCTCTTCGGAACCCGCTGGAACGCCCTGATCGAACCGCGTTCCTTTGGTGTGATCCCCCTTTTCATGGGCACGATGATCATCGTCATCGGCTCCGGATTGATTGCGATCCCCATCGGACTGGCCAGCGCCATCTACCTCAGTGAATTTGCCAGCGACAGAACCCGAAAGATCGTCAAGCCTGTTCTCGAGATCCTCGCAGGGATTCCCACCGTCGTTTACGGCTACTTCGCCCTGACCGGAATCACCCCCCTGCTGAAACTCATGAATGACGACATCTCCGTCTTCAATGCCCTTTCCGCCTCCATCGTCGTCGCCGTCATGATCCTGCCGATGGTGGCTTCTCTGTGTGACGACGCACTGAAGGCAGTTCCCAGGGCGCTGAGGGAGGGCGGATTCGCTCTCGGCAGCACCAAAACCGAGGTCTCCCTCAAGATCGTCGTCCCGGCAGCCCTGTCGGGGATCGTCGCCTCTTTTGTGCTCGCCTTCTCGAGGGCCATCGGTGAGACGATGGCAGTGACTCTCGCTGCCGGAGCCACGCCCAAACTGACCATGAATCCTCTGGAGAGTATCCAGACGATGACGGCCTACATCGTTCAGGTCGCCACCGGTGACATCGAACATGGATCCGTTTCCTACTACTCGCTTTATGCGGTCGGCGGGATGCTGTTCCTGATCACTCTGGGAGCCAACCTGCTGAGTCATCGGATTCTGAAGAAGTACCGGGAGCAATACGAATGAGCACCTCGCAGGCCACTCCCCCCTCTGAATTCAACTCTGCACTGGAGAGAAGAAGATTCACATCCAGTCTCTTCAAGAACTGCTGTGCCTTTCTCTCATGGCTCTGCATTGGAATTCTTGGATTTCTTCTGGTTCACATTTTTAGCGCCGGCTGGGAATGGGTCAGTTTCGATTTCCTGAAAAATCCACCATCGCGAATGCCACACAAGGCGGGTCTTTTCTCAGCATTCATGGGCACGATCTGGCTTATTGTGACGACCGCCTGCATCGCCATCCCGATGGGTGTCTGC
>JAPOLY010000149.1 GCA_029976805.1 bacterium | reverse complement strand
GGCTGGGAATGGGTCAGTTTCGATTTCCTGAAAAATCCACCATCGCGAATGCCACACAAGGCGGGTCTTTTCTCAGCATTCATGGGCACGATCTGGCTTATTGTGACGACCGCCTGCATCGCCATCCCGATGGGTGTCTGCTCAGCCCTTTACCTCGAAGAATACGCTCGAAAAAATCGACTCAACACCTTCATTGAGGTCAATATCGCCAACCTGGCTGGAGTCCCCTCTATCGTTTACGGGATTCTGGGCCTGACCCTGTTTGTGCGATTTCTCAAGCTTGGACCGAGTGTCCTCGCAGGGGCCCTGACCCTGACACTGCTGATTCTGCCCGTCATCATCATTGCCTCGAGAGAAGCGATCAAAGCGGTGCCGCCTTCGATCCGGCTCTCCGCCTATGCTCTGGGGGCGACCCAGTTTCAAACGGTCTTCCACCACGTGCTGCCCGCTGCTATGCCGGGAATCATGACCGGGGTGATTCTCGCCCTCTCACGGGCCATAGGTGAAACGGCGCCCATCCTGATGGTGGGTGCTGTGGCCTACGTCCGCAAAGCCCCCTCCGGGATTCTCGATGGTTTCACCGCGCTCCCGATCCAAATCTACAATTGGGCTCGGGAAGCCAAGCCTGAGTTTGAGGGATTGGCCGCAGGTGGTATTATCGTGCTCCTGGTTTTGTTGTTCACGATGAACAGCATTGCGATCCTGATTCGTAACAAAACCCAAAAGGCGCAATCATGAGTTCCGCTGAAAAAACTCACACTGTTTCTGAGGAAGAGTTTATGAACAAGCGTCCGGCAACCCCCGAACCCCGAGAGAATTCATCGAAAGCCTCTGATAAAGAGACGGACATGAAAAATGCTCACCTCAAGGGTGAAAACGTGACCATCAGTTACGGTTCGGAACAGGCCGTCAAAAACGTCGACATCAATTTTCCGACCAACAAGATCACTGCTGTCATCGGCCCTTCAGGTTGCGGTAAAAGCACACTGCTGAGAGCCTTCAACAGGATGAATGACTTCATTCCCAGTGCTTCGGTCGAAGGAAGCCTGACCTACCGGGATATGGATCTCTACGGCAAGGACATCGATCCTGTCGAGGTACGGTTGCGCATTGGTATGGTCTTCCAAAAGCCCAACCCTTTTCCCAAGACCATCTACAAAAACATTGCCTGGGCACCCCAGATCAATGGCTACAAGGGAGACATCGACGAGCTGGTCGAATCCTCCCTGAAAAGCGCTGCGCTTTGGGATGAGGTCTCCGACAGGCTCCATGATTCGGCACTCGGCCTCTCCGGAGGACAACAGCAGAGACTCTGCATCGCCAGAGCCCTTGCCATGAAGCCGGAAGTTCTGCTCATGGATGAGCCGTGTTCCGCCCTCGATCCGGTCTCGACCAGTCACATTGAAGACCTGATGCTGGAACTCAAAAAGCAGTACACGATCGTGATCGTCACACACAACATGCAACAGGCAGCCCGGGTTTCAGATTACACCGCATTCATGGAATCTGGTGTGCTGATCGAGTTTGACGACACCGGGACGATCTTCACCAAGCCATCGGTTCAACGAACCGAAGACTACGTTTCCGGAAGATTCGGCTAATCGAGACGATCAGCTTGAATCCGAAACGTAAAACCGGGATGTCACTTCTCCTCAGAATGGAGTCCGCGGATGACCTTGCACCTACAAAGAGACCTTGAAGCCGTCAAAAGCCAGTTGCTCGATATGGGCAGTTTGGTGGAAAAAGTCTCCAACCAGGCGATCACCGCACTTCAGGAGAGAAATACGGATCTTTCTGCCGGTGTCCATGAACTGGACCTCACCATTGATCAGCAGGAAGTGAAGATCGAAGAAGAATGCCTCAAGATTCTCGCCCTGCACCAGCCCGTCGCCACGGATCTCCGCTTTGTGGTTTGTGTCATGAAGGTCAACAACGATCTGGAGCGAATGGGCGACCTCGCCATCAACATCGCCGAGAGAGCCAGTTATCTCTCCAGCCATGAACCCTTGGGTGTTCCCCTCGATTTCCATCGCATGGCAGAGTTGGCCCGTGAAATGGTCAAGGAAAGCCTCAGTGCGCTCTTGAACCTGGATACCGATTTGGCTCGAAAAGTGCTCGCAAAGGATGACGAAGTCGATGAGATCAATCGTCAGATGTTTGAGATCCTGGAAGAGATCATGCTGAAAGATCCGACGACGATCCGTCGTGCCATCCACCTTCTCTCTGCTTCAAGGCACTTGGAACGCATCGCCGACCTTGCCACCAACATTGCCGAGGATGTCGTCTTCCTGGTTGAGGGCGAAGTGATTCGCCATCTGCCTGAGGATTACAACCGGACCTGATCCCCTACTCAGGTCAGCGAGAGGGAGCTTCCTTCTGGCGGTACAGCCAGACCCAGCCATGGGTACTGGATTTCTCCCGGTCGAATTTCCCCATCTCTTT